>LJCR01003401.1 GCA_001399705.1 Kouleothrix aurantiaca | reverse complement strand
CAGTGCAGCAATGGCGCGCCAGCCCCAGCACACTGCATTGCGCAGGGCATAGGTGCGCGCCGCCAGCGCAGGCCAGACATAGCCAAACGCCAGCGCGCCGGTGAGCGCAAACAGCACCCAGCTCTGCATGCCGAATTTGATCACCGTGTTCATGCGGCCGATATCGCCCTTCGCCACCAGCACCTCGGTCACCAGCGTCAGCAACAGCGCCATCGCGCCCCACACGAGCGCGAGCAGCGTGGGCAGTGGCGTGAACGGGTCGGCCTCGGCAAATACTGGCGGCGGGTCGAGCGGCGGTGGCCCGAGTAACGGCAGTTCCAGCTGCATGTAGGGTTCGCTGCTGTCCTGCTCGGCGGGCGCGATCTGCGGTGCCAGCGGGCGCGAATTCCGCTCCAGCAGATGATCGACGACGATCACAATCGCCGCGCCAACCAGCGGCAGCAAGAGCCAGATCGCATTTCCCTGGCGCAACACCACAGCCATTGCCAGCAGCAGCGGGCCAAGCCCCAGCAGCGCCAGCTGGATCAGGCCAGCGCCGCGCCGCCAGTAGATCAGCACCACGCCGCTCAGCAGCAGGAACAGCCATAGCCCGTTGATGCGCAGAATATCGGC
>LJCR01003398.1 GCA_001399705.1 Kouleothrix aurantiaca | reverse complement strand
AAACGAAAGCGGTTCGACAGCAAAATCATCGGCGGCTGGTTCGGGTTCGCTGGCTGGCAATTCTACTGCTGGCGCTTCGGCGGCGGGCGTGCTGGTGCCTTCCAGCGCCGCGATTTCCTCAGCCGACAAGCCCAGGTCCGCCAGCGAGAACGGCTGCACCTGCCCGCTGCTCAGCGCATCCCCAAGATCTTCGATCTCGGGCGCGGGCGTTTCTGCCGCAGGCGCTTCGGCGGCGGGCGTGCTGGTGCCTTCCAGCGCCGCGATTTCCTCAGCCGACAAGCCCAGGTCTGCCAGCGAGAACGGCTGCACCTGCCCGCTGCTCAGCGCATCCCCAAGATCTTCGATCTCGGGCGCGGGCGTTTCTGCCACAGGCGCTTCGGCGGCGGGCGTGCTGGTGCCTTCCAGCGCCGCGATTTCCTCAGCCGACAAGCCCAGGTCTGCCAGCGAGAACGGCTGCACCTGCCCGCTGCTCAGCGCATCTTGCAGGTTCTCGATTTCGGGTGCAGGTTCGGGCGCAGGCGCTGCGGAAGGCGCTTCGGCGGCGGGTGATTCGCTGGTGGAGCCAGTGGTCCCTTCCAGCGCCGCGATTTCTTCAGCCGACAAGCCCAGGTC
>LJCR01003395.1 GCA_001399705.1 Kouleothrix aurantiaca | reverse complement strand
GCACGGCCACGTTGAGGTCGGCATCCTCGGCGACGATAAACGCGTCCTTGCCGCCCAGCTCCAGGTGCGTGCGCTTGACGCGCTCGGCGGCCAGGCGCGCGATCTCGCGGCCTGTGGCGAACGAGCCCGTGAAGGCGATCATCTGCGTGTCGCGGCTCACCACCAGCTCGCGCCCAACCGTGGCGCCGTAGCCGGTGACGATATTCACCACACCGGGCGGCAGGTGGTCGAAAATCTCGGCGAACATAAGCGTGCTTAGCGGCGTCATCTCGCTGGGCTTGATGATTACGGTGTTGCCGGCCGCCAGCGCGGGCGCGACCTTCCACGACATCAGCAGGATCGGGTAGTTCCACGGCACAATTGCCGCCACCACGCCATATGGCTCTTTCAGCACCATCGCCAGCTGCGAGGGCTCGACCGAGGGGATGACGCGGCCGCGCGTGTTACGCTGCAGCTCGGCATAGTAATCGAAGCAGGCCGCGCTCCAGCCCATTTCGTCGCGGTTTTCGAGCAGCGGCTTGCCGCCTTCGCGCGTCAGCTGCGCGGCCAGATCGTCGGTGCGGGCGCGAATTTTGCGGGCCACTTCGTGCAGCAGCTCGGCGCGCTCGTGGGC
>LJCR01003396.1 GCA_001399705.1 Kouleothrix aurantiaca | reverse complement strand
GAGTTTGGTTTTATTGCTCGGTGATCTCCGTGTTCTCTGTGGCCAATCGTTTGGCCTCAGCTTAAAATTCAACCCGTGCCATGCGCTGGCGCAGCAGGTGATCGGCCAGCACCAGCGCGAGCATGGCCTCGGCGATCGGCACCAGGCGCGGCAGCACCGTGGGATCGTGCCGGCCGTGGATCTCGATGTCGCTGGGATTACCCGCGCGATCGACCGTCTGCTGGCGCTGGGCGATCGAGGCGGGCGGCTTGGCTGCCAGGCGCACCGTAATTTCTTCGCCGGTGCTGATGCCGCCGAGGATGCCGCCGTGGTGGTTGCTGGTGGTGCCGATGCTGCCATCGTCGCGGCGAACGAACGGGTCGTTGTTTTCGGAGCCGCGCATCTGCGCCACGCCAAAGCCCTCACCCATTTCCACGCCCTTGATCGCCGGGATGCTGAACATGGCCTTGCCAATATCGGCCTGCAGCTTGTCGAACACCGGCTCGCCCAGGCCAGGCGGCACGGCGCGCGCGCGCACCTCGACAATGCCGCCAAGCGAGTCGAGTGAGCGGCGCGCCGCATCGACGCGCTCGACCATTTGCGCGGCGACGGCGGCATCGGGGCAGCGCATGAT
>LJCR01003394.1 GCA_001399705.1 Kouleothrix aurantiaca | reverse complement strand
GTGCATGCCATCTTTGCTCAGCACGCGCGCCGAGATGCCGCCGAAGTAGCTGCCGTAGTAGATATAGTCGTTGCCACTGGTGCGCAGCACCTCGGGGTCGATCACGGCGCGGCGCGAGCCGGGGCAGCAGTCGGCGGCGTGCGGCTCGACCACCGGCGCGCCGGCGTGCGTCCACGGCCCGGCCGGCGAGTCGCTGGTGGCAACGCCAATTGCGGCCCCGCCGCCCGGCAGCGTCGTGTCGGTGACGGTGTAGTACAGGTGGTACTTGCCGCTGCTGGCCTCGGGGTAGTATTCGATCTCGGGCGCCCACAGGCCGGCGGTGGCAGTGGCATAGGCCGGGCGGCTGTTAAACGCGTCGCCCAGGTAGGTCCAGTGCATCAGGTCGGCCGAGCGCAGGGTCGGGACCAGATGGAAGTTGAAATCGCCGCCTGAGGTGCGATCCGCGTCGTTCAGCGGGTCGGCCGTGCAGTAGGTGTACCACAGCTGGCTGGCCGGGTCGTAGAAGGTCGTCGGGTCGGCGCAGCTTTCAACCTGCCCGCCAGCGGGAATGGCCACGTCGAGCGGGTTGCTGTAGGTAGCGGGGGTGCTGGCCGCCGCGCTGCCAAGCGTGCCG
>LJCR01003397.1 GCA_001399705.1 Kouleothrix aurantiaca | reverse complement strand
GGCCAACCGTGCTGCGCGGCTATGTCAACCGCCCCGACGCGACGGCGGCGGCGCTGCGCGACGGCTGGCTTTTTACCGGCGACCTGGGCTACCGCGACGAGGAAGGCTTTCTGTTTGTGGTCAGCCGCCGCACCGACCTGATCATCTCGGGCGGTGAGAATGTGTACCCCGCCGAGATCGAAGCCGCGCTGCTGGCGCACTCTGCCGTGGCCGAGGCGGCGGCGCTGGGCCTGCCCGACGCGCAGTGGGGGCAGGTGCCTGCAGCGGCAGTGGTGCTGCGCGCCGGCCAAACAGCCACTCCCGCCGACCTGATTGCATGGTGCCGGGCGCGCATGGCCGGCTATAAAACCCCGCGCCGCATCGAGATTGTGCCGGCGCTGCCGCGCAATGCTGGCGGCAAAGTCATCCGCGCCGAGCTGCGCGCCCTGTTTGAGGCGTAGCGAACGCCCAATTCCTCTTCTTCGCCCAGCCACCAGCCAGGCGACCAGCCACGCGGGCACCTGCGCCCGCGCTCATCAGCACCCAGCGCGGCCATATATTAATGCCAGTAGTATGTCGAAACATTCATCTTTCTCAATACCCAATTCCGTATCGTTCTGCGTTTGTATAGGAA
>LJCR01003390.1 GCA_001399705.1 Kouleothrix aurantiaca | reverse complement strand
TGGGCCACCCGCTCCATTCATTTCCTCATACACATGCGTCACACCGCGCCATTATACCCGAGACGCGCAGGAGTGATGTGCAGCCCCGGCACCCTTCGATACGCGCTGCGCGCTACTCAGGATGCCTGCTTTTGTGCTTCGCGCCGCCGCTTGCACGCTACCCGCCGCTGAAGCAGCGGGCTCGGAATACAAATCCCGCTGAAGCGGGCTGGTAATGACAAGCCTGCTTCAGCAGGCGTCGCTTGGTAGCGCGGTGGCTTCAGCCCCGCGCGGCGCTTGCACGCTGCCGGCTTTGGCCGTACAATACGCGCACCCAACTGCATTTCCAAGGATTGTCGCGCCGCTGCGACCAACGCGCACACACTCGGCCCTCGGCCGCTGCTGCTTGTTGCCACACGAAATGGAGGCCCCATGAACACGCGCCAGATCGCGCTCGCCGCCGCATTCCTCGCGATCGTTTTCATCGCGCACGCCGCCGGCCGCATTCTGCAGATCGGCGGGGCGCAGCTCGCGCCCAGCATCGCGATCTATGTGCTGATGGCGATGCTGCTCGCCCCGAGCATGAGCTGGGGTGCGCTGACGGGCATTGCGCTCGCCACCGGCCTGCTGACCAT
>LJCR01003391.1 GCA_001399705.1 Kouleothrix aurantiaca | reverse complement strand
TGCCGATCCTGGGCGGCAAAACCATCAGCCTGAATGTGCCGGCCGGCACGCAGAACGGCAAGAAGTTCCGCATCAGCGGGCAGGGCATGCCGCGCCTGCGCGCCGCCGAAACGCGTGGCGACCTGTACGTCAAGCTCGACACACAGCTGCCGGCCAGGCTTTCCGATGAGGAGCGGGCGCTGTTCGAGCAGCTGCGCGCCCTGCGTGCGTAACCATGGAAGAACGACTCTACACCATCAAAATTGCTGCCGCGCTGTGCGGCATGCACGAGCAAAGCCTGCGCATGTACGAGCGCCGGGGTTTGATCGCGCCACGGCGCAGCGCCGGCAACATTCGCCGCTTTAGCGACGCCGATGTCGAGCAGATCCGCTTTATCAAGCGGCTGATCGACGACCTGGGCGTAAACCTGGCCGGTGTCGAGGTTATTTTGCACATGCGCCGCCAGATGGTCGACTTACAGGAGCAGCTGGCCGCGCTGCGAAGCCCTGCCGGCGAGCCATAGCAGCCGCCCAAAGCTGTGCTATACTGCGCGAAGCTGCCGTTCATGCCAATGCGCAGAAGCAGCGCGCCAGACTGCTTCTCCTGGCCAGGAGTCCGACGATGGATTTCGCGCC
>LJCR01003392.1 GCA_001399705.1 Kouleothrix aurantiaca | reverse complement strand
TCGTAATCGCCGCTGGGCACGGGCGTGGTGCTTTTCGGGCGCAGGCCCTGCATGTCTACGCGCGCCACGCCAACGATGTTCCCGCCGATCTCTGCCGCCGTCCAGTCGGCGTAGTAGTCGGAATCGAGCGCAAAGCCGAGGAGATTACCGGCCTCGATCTGGCCGTCGCCGCCCTCGGGGATGATTGGGCCGCGCGGGCGCAGCACGAGGTCGGCGAGGGTGAGCGCGGGCGATGTGACGCTGAGGTGGTAGGCCTGCCCGTCGTAGCGGGCGACCGCGCTGGCCGCGCCGCCGGTGCCGGCAAAGGTGTGGGTGGCGGTGCCGGTGTCGTAGCTGGGCGTGCCGGGGTAGGTGGTGGAAGAAAAAGCGCCGGCGGCATCCGTGCGCATCACCAGCAGCTCGGGCGCGCGGCCCGAGAGCGGGGCTGGCCGCGAGAGCGAGACAATAAAGCCGTAGTCGTCGGCGCCGCTGGTGATGTGCCCGGCGATGTAGCGCCACTCAAACAGCACATTCGGGTTCGGTGGCCAGGCCTGTGCACGTGGCCAGGTTGCAGCCTCGGCGCGCCCAGCCACCAGCCAGCGGCGCCCGGCATAGCTCGCCAGCACGGCGCCGGC
>LJCR01003393.1 GCA_001399705.1 Kouleothrix aurantiaca | reverse complement strand
TGCCCACGGTCAGCGCGCCTGCTGCGCCAACAGTCACTGCCGACACAGAGGTGAAGTTTGCCGGGCACGTGATGGCATACAGCGGCTCTTCGATCACGGTTGGCACGCGCACGGCTGCGATCACTGGCGCAACCGAGATCAAGGGGAAGATTGTGCTGAACGCAATTGTGCAGGTTGAAGCGGTTTCGACCGCAAATGGCCTGGTAGCACGCGAGATCCGCCTGCTGACCACCGCCCCGGCCGATGCGCACCCCACGCCTGGCCCGCAGGGCAACGGCGGCAACGGCGCGGACGATGGCGCCAACCACGATCAGAACGACGACAATGGCGGCACCGCTGGCGGCAACGGCGCGGACGATGGCGCCAACCACGATCAGAACGACGACAATGGCGGCACCGCTGGCGGCAATGGCGCGGACGATGGCGCCAACCACGATCAGAATGACGACAATGGCGGCAGCAGCGGCGGCACCGACGACAACGCCAACCACGATCAGAACGACGATAATGGCGGCAGCGGCGGCGGCACCGACGATGGCGCCAACCACGATCAGAATGACGACCATGGCGGCAGCAGCGGCGGCACCGACGACAACGCCAACCACGATCAGAAC
>LJCR01000339.1 GCA_001399705.1 Kouleothrix aurantiaca | reverse complement strand
TCGCTGCGCCGCGTACCGGCAGGTCGATCTTACCGACGGCGCAGCGACGCGCGCCGCCGTGGCCTGGGGCGCATCACAGCTTGGCGGCATTGATCTGCTGATCTCGAATGCGGGCCGCAACTACAATGTCGGCACAGCCGCCGCCACCGAGGACGACTGGCAGGCCAACATGGACCTGAACCTGGCGGCGCACTGGCGGGTCGCGCAGGAAGCCAAGCCCTGGCTCGACCAGGCCGCGCAGCCGGTGGTCATTATTATTGCCTCGAACCACGCCTTTTTCACGGTGCCAAACAGCTTCCCCTACAACGTCGCCAAGGCCGGCCTGCCCGCGCTGGTGCAGTCGCTGGCGCTGGAGTGGGGGCCGCACGTGCGGGCAGTGGGTATTGCGCCGGGCTTCATCGACACACCAATGAATGTCGAGTGGTTTGGCCGCACGCCCGACCCGGCCGCCACGCGCGCGCAGATCGAGCGCATGCACCCGGTGGGGCGCATCGGCACCCCTGCCGAAGTGGGCGCGCTGTGCGCCTTTTTGTGCAGCCCGCTGGCTGGCTTTATCACCGGCACCACGCTCCTGATCGACGGCGGGCGCAGCGCGGTGATGCAGGATCGCTAGCGCGCCCTTGTGCAACCAGACCGTTGCTAGGCCACAAAGACTCGAAGGCTCGAAGCACATGCGTTCAACCTTCGAGTCTTCGCGTCTTTGTGGCAAAAAGATATATAGCTGGCAGCAAAACGGTTGAGTCACAGAGCGCACAGAGATCACTGAGTAAGGGTATCAGACTCGGAGTCCTCCGTGTTCTCTGTGGCCCAATACTTCTGCGCGTTCCTGTAGATGCCTGTGCATGCCTGTAGATGGGGTACTGAACTGGTATCATACCAGTTTTGCGCGTGCCACAGTTTTGCCCCGATAATTGCCAGCTTTTAACCCCGAATAGACACTTGACAACCACGATTCCTGTTTTATAATCGCCTCATTCAACCGGTATCATACCACTCACTTGATCGGTGAAGACAGGTATCATGGTGCATCGGACGCAACATCTCGTCAGCAGCCTGCGCGACGCGATTAGCCAGGGGCAATATGTCGCCGGGCAGTTGCTGCCATCCGAGCGCGAGCTATGCAGCCGCGAGGGCGTGTCGCGCACCACCGTGCGCCGCGCCATCCAGCAGCTCGTCGACGAAGGGGTGGTGTACCGGGTGCCCGGCTCGGGTACCTACGTCGGGCGGCCGCGCCCGCAGCTGGCCGAAGCCAGCCAGCAGCACGCCACGATCGGCCTGATCCTGCCCTCGCTTTCCAACCCCTACTTTGGCGAGCTGGCGACCGCGATCGAGCGCGAGTGTACGCGCGCCGGCTACCAGCTGCTGATTGGCCAGTCCAACCTGAGCGGCTGCAGCGAGGCGCCCTACCTGGCGCGCTACGCCGAGAACCCGGCCGTGCAGGGCGTGATCACGATCGCCAGCGACTACGCGGTGCCAGTCGATTCCTACGCCCAGCTCACCCAGATCGGCAAGCCCTTCCTGTTTGTGGTGCGCCAGGCCGACATGCTGAGCGCCGACTCGGTGGCGACCGACCACGTGGGCGGCGCGCGCGCGCTGATGCACCACCTGTTTGGGCTGGGGCACCGGCGAATTGCCTATATCGGGCAGGCGCGCGCGCGCGCGCCGCGGCACTTTGTGGGCTACTGCGAGGCACTGCGCGAGGCGGGCATTGCCGAAGATCCAGCCCTGCAGGTGCATGGCCAGGAAGAGCAGGGCGGTGATCTTGGCCAGCGTGGTGTGGAAACGCTGCTGGCGCGCGGTGTGCCGTTCACCGCGATTTTTGCCCAGATCGACACCGTGGCGATTGGCGTGCTGCGCGGGCTGCGCGCCGCCGGGCTGCGCGTGCCGGGCGATGTGTCGGTGGTGGGTTTCGACAACATCCCGAGCGCCGAGCATCTCGATCCGCCGCTCACCACCGTGGATCATACGGTGAGCGAGATCGGGCGGCTGGCGGTGCTGTTTCTGCAAGATCGCATGCTTGGGCGCTACACTGGCCCGGCCCGCCATGTCATTATTCAGCCGCGCCTGGTGCTGCGCGCCTCCAGTGGCGCGGCGTCTGTGCAGTCGTAATTTCCCGGTGCGCTCGCGTACTGCTCGATGATGAGAAGCATTTCGATGTGGAATCCTCAACCTTCTTCTTCACCCCACGCCGAAATTCCTCACGCCGCTGCCGCAGCGCGGGAGGCTGCGCTGCGAACCTGAAGCGTTCAACCTGCAAACCTGCAACGATACGAAACATTTGGGGAGAGCCATGATCAAAATTGCCGAAGTGCTTCCAACCTCACCTTCGCCGCTGTGGAAGCTGGCGAAGCAGGCCGGCGCCGACTGGGTGGTTGGCGGGCTGCCGTTTGGCGAGCCACTCAACGCCGGCGACGCGCCGTGGGATTACATGCCGCTGCTGCGCACCAAACAGGCCTACGAGAATGCCGGCTTCACCGAGGCGGTGATCGAGTCGCGCCCGCCGCTGAACCTGGCCAAGCGTGGCCTGCCCGGCCGCGACGCCGAGATCGACACGGTGTGCACGCTGCTGGAGAACATGGGCCGGCTGGGCATCCCGGTATGGTGCTACGAGTGGATGACCGACTTCAACTGGCTGCGCACCAGCACCAACACACCCTCGCGCGGCGGCTCGGTGGTCACCAGTTTCGACTACGCGATGGTGCGCGATGCACCAAACACCGATCTCGGCCCGATCAGCGAGGAAGAGCTGTGGACCAACCTTGAGTATTTTCTCAAGCGCGTGGTGCCAGTGGCCGAAAAGGCCGGCGTGAAGCTGGCCATGCACCCGGATGACCCGCCGCTCTCGCCTATTCGTGGCGTGGGCCGAATCATGCGCAGCATCGAGAACTTCCAGCGCCTGATCGACATGGTGCCAAGCCCGGTGAACGGAATTACGCTCTGCCAGGGCAATTTCACGCTTATGACCGACGACCTGCCCAAGGCTATCCGCGACTTTGGCCGGCAGGGCAAAATCTTCTTCGTCCACTTCCGCGACGTGAAGGGCACGCCCGAGAAGTTCGAAGAAACCTGGCACGACGCCGGCAAAACCAACATGCTCGAATGCCTACGCGCCTACAAGGACATTGGCTTCGAGGGCGTGCTGCGGCCCGACCACGTGCCGACCGTCGAGGGCGACAGCAACAGCAACGCGGGCTACTCGTCGTTCGGGCGCCTGTACGCGATTGGCTACATTCGCGGCCTGATTGAAGGCGTGTACGCGACCGAATAATCACTCTATCCACAGATTACGCAGATTGCGCAGATTATTTGATATACGCTGCGAAATCTGTGAATGAATACAAGAGCAGACAATGATGCGAATTGCAGTAACGGGCGGCAGCGGTGGCGTGGGCCGCGCAATTATCGACATGGCGGTGGCGCAGGGCCACAGCCCGGTGCGGATCGACCGCGCCGCGCCGCCGGAAGGCACGGCAAACCTCGATGTGCCGTTTGTTCAGCTCGACCTTTCCGACTACGATGGCCTGCTGGATGCGTTTCGCGGCTGCGACGCCGTGATTCACATGGGCGCAATTCCCGCCCCCGGCCACCTGCCCGACCATGTCGTGCACAACAATAATGTCGTGGGCAGCTACAACGCCCTGCGCGCCGCCGCCGAGCTGGGCATCACGCGCGTGTGCCAGGCCTCGAGCGTCAACGCGATTGGCGCAGCCTACAGCCGCTGGCCGCGCTACGACTACTTCCCGCTGGACGAAGCGCACCCAACCTATAACGAAGACCCCTACAGCCTTTCGAAATGGATCTGCGAGCTGCAGGCCGACTCGATTGCGCGGCGCTACGAAGACATGACGATCGCCAGCATGCGCTTCCACTGGGTCGTGCCCGACCGCGCCACTGCCGCGCAGTATAACAATCGCATCGGCGAGGCGCTGGCCAAGCACCTGTGGGGCTACACGCGCTTCGACTCGGCGGCGCGCGCCTGCCTCGCGTCCCTTTCTGCCGGCTACAAAGGCCACGAGGTCTTCTACCTGATCGGCCCGGAGACCACCACCGATCAGGCGTCGCTGGAGCTGGCGCAGCGCTATTTCCCGGACGTGCCCATCCGCGGCGACCTGAGCGGCAACCGCAGCTTTTTCGATTGCAGCAAGGCCGAGCGCCTGCTGGGCTGGAAACACGACGAATAAGACGAGGAGACAGTCGCCAGTATGCAGTGTGCAGTACGCAGTGTGCAGTAGCCATTTGCCGACTGCCGACTGCCGACTGCCGACTGCCCGCTGCCGACTGCCGACTGCCGACTGCCG
>LJCR01003389.1 GCA_001399705.1 Kouleothrix aurantiaca | reverse complement strand
GGGGATTAGCCCCACCCCACCGGCGCACACGCCCGCACCGGCGCTGCGCGGCACGCACCCCGCGCTCGGCCCGGATGATGTTATCGCGCTGTGGGCTGGTGGCCTGTGGGATTGGTTCGACCCGCAGATACTGGTGCGCGCCGTGGCCGCGCTGCGCGACGACTGCCCGCGCCTGCGGCTGGTATTCTTTGGTGGCGCGCGGCCCAATCCCTATGGCAAGCCTTTCACCACCGGCAAACGCGCCACTTCCGAGGCGCTGGCCGCCGATCTGGGCCTTTTGAACCAGAACGTGGTTTTTCTCGACCGCTGGGTGCCCTACGCCGAGCGCGGCGCGCTGCTCGCCGAGGCCGATCTGGGCGTGTCGGCGCACCTGCCCGGCATCGAAACGCACTTCGCCTTTCGCACGCGCCTGCTCGATTACCTGTGGGCGCGCCTGCCATTCCTCGGCACATCGGGCGACAGCCTGGGCGAAACGTTTGCCGCCGCCGGCTGCGCGCAGCTTGTGCCGCCACACGATCTGGACGACTGGATCGCCGCCTTTCGCGAGAGCTACACCAACGCTGTGGAGCGCGAAAACATGCGCGCCGCTGCCAGCATGCTCGCCGAGCAGTGGGT
>LJCR01003387.1 GCA_001399705.1 Kouleothrix aurantiaca | reverse complement strand
CGCCAGCGCCAGCGCAATCGCCGCCACGCTGATCAGCAGCGTCGTCAGCACAAACGAGACATTCGGCCGCCGCGTGAGCGCCAGCAGCGCCAACATGCTCAGCCCGCCGCAAACGATCAGCCACACAAGTGGCAGGAGCGCTGGCCGCACAAAATATGCTGGCGCGGCGCCGCGCAGCTCAAGCGCGTCGATGCGGATCCCTTTGGGGCGCGGGTCGCCGCCGGTGAATGTGCCCGAGCTGTGAACATGCAGCGTCAGCGTGTCGCGGGTGTTCGCAGACGCGGGAATACGGAATTCGTGGCTTGTCCACTCGCTGGGCGGCGTAAATGTCGTTATTGGCACGCCGTTTGCTGTTATTTCAACCGTCGGCTGGCCATTTCCAGCAGCATCTTGCGGCCAGCCCTGGGCGCGCAGGTTCACAAGAACGTCGCCGCCGCCCAGCCCGGGCAAATTAATATCGGCATCTTGCCGCGTCCATCGGCTGCGGTCGCCGGCGCTTCCCGTAATTTCATCGCTGTAAAACGTAAATGCATCGCCCGCACCCAGGCCCTGGCTTGCATCCAGAAACAGGCGGTCGCCCAGCCAGCCAATTGCAATCCGCGATTCGAGCGGTGCC
>LJCR01003388.1 GCA_001399705.1 Kouleothrix aurantiaca | reverse complement strand
GGGCTTCACGAGCAGCCGGCGCCGGCCCGTGATGGTGACAGTCCCACCATTGATGCTGATCTGGAGCGGCTGCACGCGCCAGCGCGGCCCGAGCGCCACGTCGTCGAAGCGATCGGCCGCCGCGATGTACACCGCCACCTGGTCGGCCGTCAGCGCCATGCCGCTCGGGATCGGCAGGGTTGCGGTAAACGTGTCGAGTACGCCCGACGTGAAGCGGTCGCTGAAGGTGAGCGCGGCCGTGCCAATGCTGGTGTGCTGCTCAATCCCCAGCGCCTGGACGTAGCCCTCGGGCGCCCACACGCCCACGCGCCGCCCAGTCGGATCGAGCGGCCCCATGCGCCCGGCCGCGCGCGGATAGTCCACGGTGGCCTGGACGTACTGCGGCGCGATGCGGTAGCCGAGATAGGCGGCGAGCTTGTCTTCCGCGCGTACCAGGGCATCGCGCACATCGTCGCGCCCGGCGGTGTCGGCGCCCTGCCAGCTGTACTGGTACGTCAGGGCACTGCACTCGCTGCTGATGGGCACGGCCGCGCCCGCGAGATGCCAGACGTGCAAGGGGGTGCAGTCCCAGCGCGCGAAAGAAGCTCTCAATTGGGAAGGCGGGATAGTCCATTAC
>LJCR01003386.1 GCA_001399705.1 Kouleothrix aurantiaca | reverse complement strand
GAAGGTGACTTTCGTGCCCGACTGGTCGGTGATGCTGCCGCCAAAGGCCTGGATGACGTCGATGATCACGCCGTGGCCGTCGCCGCTCTTGTTGATCGTCATGCCCCAGCCCCAGACTTTGTTGGCCGGGTCGGAGATTTTGAGTGCGGCGTCGCGGCGCTTGTCGAAGGTGTCGAGCGACTGCGGGTCGATTCCCGCTTTGTCGAACAGGTCTTTGCGGCCAAACCAGGCGTTGCTGAAGCTCATAAACGGCACTGCCCACCACTTGCCGTCGATCTTGGCGTTCTTTGCAGCTGTGAGGGGCACGACATCGCCGTACATCTTCACCAGCTCTTCGACGACATCCGTCACATCCTCGACGATGTCGAGTGAGTGCATCTGGGTAATGCTCAGCGTGTGGTAGCCCAGGTCCGGCGGTACACCGGCCTGCACGGCCGCCTGCATCTTGGCCATGAAGTCGCCAAAGAGCTCGGGGTTGGCGGTCGAGATATCGAGCTTGACGCCATTCTTGGTGGCGTAGTCGGTGACCGAGTCGCGGAATTTGGTTTGCGCTTCTTCGAAATACTCGGTGCGGTGGATGACGGTGAGCGTGCCGGCCGAGCCCTCGGGCAAGGGC
>LJCR01003382.1 GCA_001399705.1 Kouleothrix aurantiaca | reverse complement strand
GCGGCACCGCCCAGCCGCACATCCACTTTCGGGCGGTGCTGGCCCACTCGCTCGAAACTGTGGCGGGCATGGCGTGGCTGCTGGCGCAGATCGCGGGCGAAGCGCCTGACGCTGGCGCACTGCCAGCCGGCATTCGTGCCAACCCGAGCCTGGCCTACCGCAGCAAATTTCAACCCCAGCTCGCCGGGCACTTCGCCGGCACGGTCGGGCGCTACCCGCGCGCGGCGCTGTTCAAGCTCGGCGCGCTGCTGCACGACAACGCCAAGCCGCAAACCCTGCGCCGCAACCCCGACGGCACGGTCAGCTTCCACGAGCACCAGACGATTGGCGGCGAGGTGGCGGCAGCCGTGGCCCAGCGCCTGGGCTTCGACGCCGACGAAACGCGCTACATCCGCACGATCGTGCGCCAGCATATGCGGCCGGGCCAGCTCGCCATCCTGCCCGAGGTCACCATGCGCGCCGTGCAGCGCTTCTTCGCCGCCACCGACGACGCCGGGCCGGATGTGCTCCTGCACCTGCTGGCCGACCACATGGCCACGCGCGGCCCGCAGCTCAATGTGCGCAGCTGGATCGCGCAGGCGCAGTGGATCGACGCACTGCTCGACGTGATCTGGGGC
>LJCR01003383.1 GCA_001399705.1 Kouleothrix aurantiaca | reverse complement strand
CGGGTTCAGGCCGCACGCCACATCCAGCACCGAATCGATTGGCGGCAGCTGCGCAAAAATACGTTCATAGAACGGCGCCAGAATCGGCAGGCGCTCGCGCGTCGAGGCGTGGTGCTGCATCACATCGAGGCAGGCGCGGCGCAGCGCTTCTGGCCCTTCCAGCTGAGCAGTTTGAAGTTGCGCCAGCCATGCCGCGTAGGGCGGGCGCGCATCGAGAAACGCGCCGGCCACCTGGTGCAGCTTGTTTTTGGTGGCCTTGATCGCCTCTTTCACGTTTCGGCGCGCGGCCAGCTCGCGCCGCGCCACGCCACGAATCAGGTCGGCGCTGATTGCCTGGTACTTCGCGCTTTCGCGCACACGGGCGACGATCTCGTCGATCTGCTCATCGGGGCCTGGTGGCATAGTGTGCTCGCAAGAATTGACGAATGGCGAACGATAACCGACGACCAATGTAACCGCAAAGAACGCAAAGAGGGCGAAGGTTATAGGTTTGCACGTTGCAGGTTTGAAGATTGCAGGTTACTGCCCACTGCCTCCTGTCCACTGCCCCCTGCCCACTGCCCCCTGCCCACTGCCTCCTGCCCACTGCTCACCCTTTCACTCGCGTCCTCCCTTAT
>LJCR01003384.1 GCA_001399705.1 Kouleothrix aurantiaca | reverse complement strand
GTGGCCTACAACAGCCGCGCCGACAACACCGGCCACCAGTGGAATACCAGCAGCAACACCGCCGATTCGAACACCAAATCGGCCACGGTGTACGTGCGCGGCCTGACCGTCAGCAAAACCGCCACGCCCGCCATCGCGACGATTGGCGAAACGGTACACTGGACACTCACCGGCAGCGTGCCGACCGGCGTGATCGGCTACTGGCCGGTAGTGCAGGAAAACAGCCTGCCCGACGGCTTCGCCTATATCGCCGGCAGCACCGTCGTGACGGGCGCGACGCTCGACGGCGTGCCGCACCACGCGCAAAACCCGCTTGGCGATGGCGCGCGCGAGCTGCGCTGGTTCCTCGAAACGATTGACAACACCAACGGCGCGAGCGCGGCGACCTTCACCATCGAGTTCGATACTGTGATCACTGGCTTCAAGCCCGGCCAGCCCGCGACGATTTTCTACCCGAACAACTGCTGCCTCGCCACCGCGACGAACAGCGTCTATGTCGGCTGGTACGACAGCAGCGCGGGCTACAACAGCCAGGGCTTTGCCTACGACGGGCTGCTGACGAACCGAACCACGCGGCGCAGCGCGGCTGGCACCTTTAGCGAAACCATCCGCCAGCC
>LJCR01003385.1 GCA_001399705.1 Kouleothrix aurantiaca | reverse complement strand
ATCATGGTCGGCAAGATCAAAGAGCTGCTCGCCGCCAAGATCGAAGAGCACGAAAACCTCAAGAAGGCCGAACTGCGCGCATTGCAGGCGCAGATCAACCCGCACTTCCTATACAACACGCTCGACACGATCATCTGGATGGCCGAGGCCCGCCGCATGGACCAGGTTGTCGAGCTGGTGCGGGTGCTGTCGCGCTTTTTCCGCATTACGCTGAGCAAGGGCAAGGACTGGATCACGATGCGCGATGAGATCGAGCACGTCGAAAGCTACCTGGCCATCCAGAAAATGCGCTACCGCGACATTCTCGACTACCGCATCGACATCCCCGCCGACATGCGCGACGGCCAGATGCTCAAGCTCACGTTGCAGCCGCTGGTGGAAAATGCGCTCTACCACGGCATCAAGAACAAGCGCAGCGGCGGCACCATCACGGTGCGCGGGTCGCGCCTGCCCGGCGACCTGCTGCAAATCCAGGTCGAGGATAATGGCGCGGGCATTACGCCCGAGCGGCTGGACGAGATTCGCGCGCTGCTGGCGAGCGACACGGGCGACACCGTGGTTGGCGAGGGCGGCTACGGCATCAGCAACGTCAAGCAGCGCATCAAGCTCTACTACGG
>LJCR01003381.1 GCA_001399705.1 Kouleothrix aurantiaca | reverse complement strand
TCATCTGACAGGGTGCACACCAATGCCCCGCTCTGAAGGGGTTTGAAACTCATATAGAGTAGGTGGATCTCTGCCCCTTGATAAGGGGTGCACACCAATGCCCCGCTCTGAAGGGGTTTGAAACTTACCTCAGCGGTTACATTCCAGGGAAATTGACCCGAGTGCACACCAATGCCCCGCTCTGAAGGGGTTTGAAACATCAAGATGGCGGATCAGTGAGCACTGGGGGCTATTCGTGCACACCAATGCCCCGCTCTGAAGGGGTTTGAAACTTGGTCGGGACAGCAGTCGGGACGTTGGTCGAGACAGGTGCACACCAATGCCCCGCTCTGAAGGGGTTTGAAACCGAGCCGGTTTGAACAGGGGCATCGGGCCGCTGGATGTGCACACCAATGCCCCGCTCTGAAGGGGTTTGAAACGCGACGGGTGTGTCGGTAGGAATATCGCCGCCGCTTGGTGCACACCAATGCCCCGCTCTGAAGGGGTTTGAAACAAGCGGGGTTCCACCGCAGGCAGACAGGGCGAGCAGCAGTGCACACCAATGCCCCGCTCTGAAGGGGTTTGAAACAAGAGTGCCTTTCTGGTCAAAAAGACCGATAAGTGCGTGCACACCAATGC
>LJCR01003380.1 GCA_001399705.1 Kouleothrix aurantiaca | reverse complement strand
GCACCGGCATGGTGCCCTTGGCCACCAGCTTCAGCAGATCGCCCGAGGGGTCGCTGCTCAGCCAGCCGGCGGCAAACTTGCTGATGCTCATCTGCACCCAGATCCAGGCCACGTACAGGCGCAGCGCAAGCCACAGCGGCGAGGCGAAGCGGCTGGCGAAGGGCCAGCGAACAATGTTGCGGATGGTGGCGACGGTCGAAGTGTTCGTGCGAACGCTTGCGTTCGTAAGTTGGCGGGTTGTCATTTCCGTAGGCTCCTTGTATGGTGTGTCGGTACGTACGTTTCGTTTGATGAGTGAAATATACCGCACGCCGTTCCCGCCGTCTTGATATATTTGTCACAATCTCATCGGGAAAAATATCCCGGCCGGTCGGGAAGAAATTCCTGCGACCGCAGCGGAGCGAGCAAACAGTAGATTTGTTGAGGCACAGGGCAGCAAGCGTGGGTGTATCGCTCGCTGCCCTGTGCTTTCGTTTCAGGCGATGGGAAGCCAAAAACAGCCGATTGCTGATGCCTGACTACTGCTCGTTCCTCGCGCGCCACTCGGCAATCTGGCGGCGGGTTTCCTGGTAGACCATCTCGATCCCGCGGTTGCGGGCGTCGCGCGGGCTGCCGAAAT
>LJCR01000338.1 GCA_001399705.1 Kouleothrix aurantiaca | reverse complement strand
GTAGGGACGCCAGAAGAACTAGGCGCGGCGCTCGACCAACAGGCGAATCGCGGTGCGCTCTTCGTCATCGATCGAAACATCGATGAACGACGGCGTGCAGACGATATCGACGCCTTCTTCGCTCAGGTAGCTGCGCGCGATGGCAACGGCCTTGATCGCCTGGTTGGTTGCACCAGCGCCGATCGACTGCACCTCGGCCATGCCGCTATCGCGGATCACGCCGGCAATCGCGCCAGCGACGGCGCTCGGGCGCGAACGCGTTGAAACTTTCAGCACTTCAGCTGGGTGGCGCTCGGCAGCAATTGCCCCACTCTCGCCAACAGCTCGCGCGATCGGTGTGGCCTGAGATGTTGTTGTCGTCATACGTTCCTCCTCCGGTGCTGGTGAGTTTAGTGTCGAAGCCGGTCGGATGGTCTCCGAGTTCGGGATGTCGGGGTCCATAGTCGAGACTCCTGTGGGGAAGAAGAGCATCGGGTTGCGCAACAATGCGTTCTCCGATGCTCTATTATTTAGAAAGGACTTGGACTATCGGGCATAATCGACAGCGCGGGTCTCGCGAATAACCGTTACTTTGATCTGCCCCGGATATTGTAAACTTTCTTCGATCTTTTTCGCAACATCGCGAGCGAGATGAATGCTGCCCAGATCGTCGATCGAGTCGGGCTGGACCATCACGCGAACCTCGCGGCCTGCCTGGATGGCGAAGGCGCGCTGAACGCCAGTAAAGGATGTAGCCACCGTTTCAAGCGCTTCGAGCCGCTTGATATACAGATCAAGCGTTTCGCGGCGCGCGCCCGGGCGGCCACCCGAGATAGCGTCGACTGCCTGAACAAGAAAAGCCTCGACGGTTTGCGGCTCTTCGTCGTTGTGGTGGGCTGCAATTGCGTGAACGATTGCAGGTGAACGGCCAAGCCGGCGGGCGATATCGGCGCCGATCAAGGCGTGGGGGCCCTGGACTTCGTGATCAACAGCTTTCCCGATATCGTGCAGAAGTGCTGCAGTCTTGGCAACACTGATGTTTGCGCCAAGTTCGGCGGCCATATGGGCGGCGAGGAGCGCGCATTCGAGCGAATGCTGTAGGACATTCTGCCCGTAGCGGGTGCGGTATTTGAGCCGCCCAAGGAGCTTGATCAGATCCGGGTGCAAGCCTTGCACGTTGGCTTCATAGGCCACGCGCTCGCCTTCTTCCCGCATGATCTGTTCGATCTCTTGCTGGGTTTTCGACACGACTTCCTCGATTCGTGTCGGGTGGATGCGGCCATCTTTGAGCAGTTTGATCAGCGCAACGCGGGCAACTTCGCGCCGTACTGGGTCGTGACAGGACAGGGTCACGGCTTCCGGGGTATCGTCGACAATAATGTCGACGCCGGTGAACTGCTCGAAAGCGCGAATATTGCGACCTTCGCGCCCGATGATCCGGCCTTTGAGCTCTTCGCTGGGCAGCGCAACGGTCGAGACGGTTACTTCCGCGACGTACTCCGAGGCACATCGCTGAATTGCCAGCCCGATGACTTTGCGTGCCAGCTTATCGGCTTCGTCGCGCGCGGCTTTTTCGATTTCACGAATGCGCCGGGCCGACTCATCGCGAGCTTCTTCTTCCACGCGCTTAAGAATAATGGTGCGCGCGTCGTCTTGGCTCAGTGCCGAAATGCGCTCGAGCTCGGTGTGCTGCGTGAGGCGCAGCTGTTCGGCTTCGCGCTGGATCTGCTCGGTTTGGCGTTCGCGAGTCTGAACCTGTCGCTCGCGCCGTTCCAGGCCTTCCAGCTTGCGGTCCAAGTTTTCTTCTTTCCGCTGAAGCCGTTCCTCCTGTTTTGCTATTGATGCCCGAATCTCGCGGATTTGGCCTTCGGCTTCGTTCCGCAAGCGGAGCGCCTCGTCCTTGGCATTCAGAATGATTTCTTTCTGCTCGGAGCGAGCGGCCTCCAGCTGAAGGCGAGCTTCGGTTTCGTTTTGTAAAATGCGGTTTTTCGTGTTGGTAGAGTAGACAAAAAAGCTGATACCATAGCCAGCGACCGCGCCGATCACTAGCGCTGGTACAGCTAATAGGAGCCAATCCACAGTGTCCTCCTATTCATTTTTTAAGGTGCAGCAGACGGCGGTTCAGTGGTTGTGAACCGTCATGCAGTGCAACCAGAAATATCACTTCCGTTTGAGAGTTACCAAGATTGCCTAATAATACTCGGAGTTCACTTCTTCTGTCAAGGCGAGGCTAATTTGTGCTATTTTGCTGCATTTGTTGTATTGTGATGAATATCTCAATAGTTAGGTGCGTTCGATCGCTAAAATGCCGTTTTGAAACGGCTGAATGGCGCTGTGGAGCACACTGGGAAAACAAAACGGCTGGAGAGCTTTACGCACTCCAGCCGTTTTGTTACGCTAAGCGAGAATTACGACGCGAGCTTGGCGGCCGTTTCGGCCAGGCGCGAGGTGTAGCCCCACTCGTTGTCGTACCACGCCGCGACGGAAAGCAGATCGCCCTGCACTGCGGTGAGCGGCAGGTCGACAATCGACGAGTGCGAGTCGCCGACGATGCGCGACGAGGCCCACTCGTCTTCCAGCACGCCCATGATGCCCTTGAGCGGGGCTTCGGATGCGGCCTTGCGGAAGGCATCGTTGACGCTCTCGACGGTGACGGGCTTCTCGGTGAGCAGGTTGAGCGCGGCGTTCGAGCCGGTGCGCACTGGCACGCGGTACGCCTTGCCGGTGATCTTCAGGCCCGGCCAGATAAAGGACAGCGCCTTGGCCGCGCCCGACGACGAGGGGATGAGGTTTTCGGCGGCGGCCCAGGAGTCGCGGCGATCCTTCATCGGCTGGTCGGTCAGCGACTGGGTGTTGGTGTAGGCGTGCACCGTCGAGAACAGGCCATACTTGATGCCGAAGCTTTCGATGATGACCTTCACCACTGGCGCGAGGGCGTTGGTGGTGCACGACGCCATGCTAACGATCTTGTGCTTCTCGGGGTCGTACTGCTCCATGTTGATACCGGGCAGCAGGAAGACATCGGCGTCGTCCTTGGTCTTGCTCGGCGCGCTGACGAGCACGCGCTTGGCGCCGCGGTCGAGGTGGGCCTGCGCGCCGGCGCGCACGGTGGCGCGGCCAGTGCAGTCGATCACCAGGTCGACATCGAGCGCCTTCCAGTCGGGCAGTTCCTTCATGGCGTCGAAGTAGAGGATGTTGCGCCCGCCAACATCGAAGCCCTTGTCCATCGGATTCACGTCTTCGTGCCAGCGGCCGTAGTTGGTATCGACCTCAAACAGCGCGGCGAGCGTGGGGATGTCGCGAATATCGGATATAGACACCGGGGTGAACAGGTTGCGCTTGAGCGCGATCCGCATTAGCGTGCGGCCGATACGGCCAAAACCGTGGATAGCGACGTTACCCATGCAAGGTACCTCCTCCATACGTGTGGTGTGTATTCCACGCATTCATATTCCAGGCCCAGCCTGGGCCGGGATGACGACGAATAAACGACTCGCTTACTGGGTCCTCAGTATACACGCCGGTAGCGAGCAGTTGGGTTAAGAGTTCGGCGAACAACTCGCGCAAAATCGTAACCCGGGCATCGTAGCCGGCGCGGTCGAGCGATGGCGCGTTGAGCGCCGGCAGCACGCGCTCGGCGAAGCTGGCTGGCAGCCAGGGCAGGCGTAGCAGGTACGACATTTCGCGGTTGCGCCAGGGCTGCCAGCGGCGGTTGTAGGCGAACAGCGCCTGCACCAGATAGGAATATGCGGCCTGCAATCGGTCGTGCGCGAGCGCGGGCGCGAGGCTTTGCCAGCGCACGTCGGGCCCATCGCCGCCGAGATGCTGGTCGAGCCAGGTCACGGCTTCGTCGAGGCGCTCGATCCGCACATCCTCGGGGTAGGCGGTGCGCTCGGCCAGCAGCCGCCCAAGCGCGCCGGTGCGATCATAGGCGAGCCAGCCGTCGGCAAGCTCGGCGCGGCGGCCTTCCGGCCACGCAAAGGCCGGGTTCGACCATTCACTCAGCGCCAGGCGCTGCATGTCAAGGAACAAACCGTCGGGCTGCCGTTCGGCAGGAACGTTGAAAATGCTGTGGAAAGTGCCGTCGGGCCGGTACCAGAAACTCTCGGCGGGAACCACGTAGAGATCGTACGGCTCCAGGAAGACAACCGCATCGATATCGGAATCGGGGCGGGCGTGCCCGGTTGCAATGCTGCCGATGCCAACAATACCCTGAACGGCAGGATGCGGGCTCAGAACCTCGGCGATGAAGCTGCTGAAATCTTGACGCTTCTGAAGAGTGACAGGTGTTGCCACGCCTTGGCCTCTGCAATCTCCTAGCT
>LJCR01003378.1 GCA_001399705.1 Kouleothrix aurantiaca | reverse complement strand
CTACCACCGCGAAGACTGCGGCGTGATTGTCAGTGACACCGCGCGCCTGGACTGCAAATATGTGAGCGGTCTGGGCGGCAACCATACCAACCCCTACATGGAGGATCTGGCGCTCACCTTCCAGCAGTATGTGCCGTATGTCACCAAAGACAATGAGGAGTCGGCCAGCCTGAGCGTCCAGCAGACGGTGGCGAACGCCAACGGCATCCTACTGCGCACCCCGGCCGGGCAGTGGCAAAGCCTGGGCACCGGCGTGGCGGGCGGGATTGTGCGCTGTCTGGCCTTTGGGCTGGATAACAAGCTCTATATCGGCGGGACGTTCACCAGCGTGAACGGCGTGGCGAACACGGCCAAGATTGCGGTCTACGACCTGGCGACGGGCACGGTCGCCGCGCTGGGCACGGGGGCGGCGGGCGGCGATGTGCTGACCCTCACGCGCGCGCCGAATGGCGACATCCTGGCAGGCGGCGACTTTACCAGCATGGGCGGCGTGGCGAACACGCTGCGCCTGGCGCGCTGGAACGGCAGTGCCTGGGCGGCGCTTGCGACCGGCGCGAACAACACGATCTACGCGCTGCACTACACCGCCGACGGGGTGCTGTATGTCGGCGGTGTAGTGC
>LJCR01003379.1 GCA_001399705.1 Kouleothrix aurantiaca | reverse complement strand
TCCAGAAACAGCACCGGCGGGTCGTGAATCAGCGCGCGGATCAGCCCGATCTTCTGCTTCATGCCCTTGGAGTAGCTGTCGAGGCGCTTGTCACGCGCTTCCCACAGGCCAAACTGCCGGAGCAGTTGCTCGCCGCGCCGGGCGCACTCACGCGCCCGCATGCCCTGCAGCGCGCCAAAAAACGCCAGGTACTCCTGCGCGCGCATGCGGTGGTACAGGCCGGGAAACTCGGTCAGCAGGCCGACGACGTGCCGCACCTCGCGCGCATGCTCGACCACATCATAGCCGGCGATGCGCGCCGAGCCACTGCTGGGCTTGAGAATGGCGCCAAGCATGCGCACGGTGGTGGTTTTCCCTGCGCCGTTCGGGCCAAGCAGCGCCACCACTTCGCCCTCGTCAACACGCAGCGAAATCTCGCGAACCGCTTGAAACGTGCCAAATTCTTTATGGAGTTGGACGGCTTCGATCATGCAATGCTCCACTCGCGTACATTTGTCGCACAGGCAGTATAGCAGGATGCTTCGTGGCGCGGCAATGGCAGAAGTGTGCGTTTCGCCAACAATCGGGAGAATATGGTACATTGCATAAACTGGCTGGCGCGCGCGGGCGTAGTATAATTG
>LJCR01003377.1 GCA_001399705.1 Kouleothrix aurantiaca | reverse complement strand
GCTGTTCTTCGACGACGGGCGCGTGCACGCCGGGAGTGTGCTGGGCGCGCCGGGCGCTGGCTTCGCCTGCCTGATGCAGCAGCTCCCCCAGGAGCGCCTGACCATCGCCGTCAGCGCGATTGCCGCCGCCGAGGCCGCGCTGGAGTGGACCGTCGAGTACTGCAAGGGGCGCAGCGCCTTTGGCCAGCCGATCGGCAATTTCCAGAACACGCGCTTTGTGCTGGCCGAGTTGAAGACCGAGATCGCCATTGGCCGCACCTTCGTCGACCAGTGTATTCTCGCGCACAACGCCGGCCAGCTCAGCGCCGACGAGGCCGCCATGGCCAAGTGGTGGAGCACGGAATTGCAGCAGCGCGCCGTGGATCGCTGCCTGCAGCTGCACGGCGGCTACGGCTACATGCGCGAATACCCAATCGCGCGCCTCTACCTCGACTCGCGCGTCCAGACGATCTACGGCGGCACAACCGAGATCATGAAAGAGATCATTGGCCGCGCAATGTTTGAGAGTTAGAAGGTTAACCTGTTTCAAAATTGCAACCCGCTGGCATGAGAAGAAAGCTAACTACAGAGACACAGAGACACGGAGATTTTGAGGAAAACCAAACGCCCGTGTGATCAAC
>LJCR01003376.1 GCA_001399705.1 Kouleothrix aurantiaca | reverse complement strand
TTGTCATCTTGTCACCCTTTCGCCCTCCAATCGCTATCCGCGTATCACTCGGCAGCGTGTTCGAGCAGCTTCCCGGCTTCGCTCAAGTACGAGGTGTCGTAGAGGCGGCTTGCCGGGCTGATCAAATAGGGCACGTTCTGAAATGTGCGGAATGATGTGACTGTAGCGAGCTTCGTTCTTCGACCTCACACAAACACCACGCCATTGTGGGGCGCAGCCGCGATCATGCGGGCGATCATCGCAGGCGTGGGCGGCGGCGGCGTGGCCGCCCGGTCGAGCGCCGGGTCGAGCGCCTCGGTCATCCAGTGCTCCATGCCTGCGGGCGAGAAGATCGCCAGCATGCGCGCAATGCCCTGGCCATCGTTTGTGAAGGTGTGAACCGTGCCGCGCGCGACCTGAACAAAGTCGCCCGCCGCAACCATGATCTGCTGTTCGCCAAGCGTCATGGTCAGGTGGCCTTCCAGCAGGTAGAAACATTCTTCTTCGCGCTCGTGGATGTGCGGCGGCGGCCCGCCGCCGGGCGGCACAAACGCCTCGAGGATGAAATACGCGCCGCCCGATTGCTCGCCGGTCACCAGAAAGGTGTAGCTGTCGCCTGGCCCCCACAACATAGGCCCGGTG
>LJCR01003372.1 GCA_001399705.1 Kouleothrix aurantiaca | reverse complement strand
GAGCGCGCCCAGCCGCGTGGCGATGCCGCTCCACTGCGCGCGCGGGTTGGCCGGGCGCAGGCGGGCGGCCAGCATGTGACGGTACACGCCAAACAGCTGCTCGTCGGGCGTCTGGCGCGCGCGGCCATGCATCTGCAGCTCAAGCTCTGCCGTGCGATTTTCCACAAACACGCAGCTCTGCGCCATCAGCGGGCGCAGGCTGGTGTCGCAGAAACCGCAGTCGCTGCAGAGCTTGGGCCGGCCCTTCAGGCGCGCGTCCTGCGAGAGCAGTGTGATTGTCTGGAGGCCTTTGGTTGGTCCGTCCACAGGTCTAGCCTTTTCCCTAGCCAGGTATGGGCGAAGCATTCGCCTTGTTCTGCCTTGCTTGTCGGCCACAGCCTTGTCAAGTATGGGCGAAGCATTCGCACTGATCTACAACGTGGTCGTCTCGATGGGGGCGAATGCTTCGCCCTTACAATGCTACCCGCCCAGCGCTTCTTTTGCCGCCTGCAGTACATCGACCGTGATTTCGGCGACGCCTTGCTCGCCGGCGTAGCGCTCGACATTCTTCTGCACGCGCCCGCGCACGAAGAAGGGAACTTTCTTTAGCATCGCCTGCGCTTCGTGCGACCAGACCGGGAG
>LJCR01003374.1 GCA_001399705.1 Kouleothrix aurantiaca | reverse complement strand
CCCCAGAACCGCAGAACCGAGAACCAAGAAACCTGCAACCTTCCAACGTGTCGACCTGCAACCTTGCCGACCCCTACGCTACGCCACCGCCTTGGCGCGCCGCATCCAGGGGTAGCACAGCACCAGCAGCGCGCCGGCGGCAAAGGCCATGGCCGCACCAAACACAAACGGCGCGCTGCGGCCCTGCGAGTTCCAGAAATAAGCCGCAAGCAGGTTGGCCGGCAGCGTGGCAATGCCGGTCAGCGCGGTGAACCAGCCCAGCGCGCTGCCGCGCCGCCCGGCCGGCAGCAGATCGGCCACAAACGCGCGCGCCACGCCCTCGGTGCCGCCGTAGTAGAGGCCGTAGAGCAGAAATAGCACGGCGGTTTGCCACGTCTGGGTGGCCTGGCTCCAGCCGGTGTAGATCGCGCCAAACAAGATCAGGCTGGCCACCAGGATCGGCAGGCGGCCGATCTCGTCGCTGAGCGAGCCGAGCGGGATGGCGCACAGCGCATACACAATATTGAAGCCGGCATAGGCCAGCGGCACCAGCGCCAGCTGCGCGTCGAGGTCGTAGGCGCGCAGGAAAATAAACGAGTCCGACGAATTGCCAAGCGAGAAGATCGTCCAGATGATCGTAAA
>LJCR01003373.1 GCA_001399705.1 Kouleothrix aurantiaca | reverse complement strand
CTATACCATCTCGCACGACAAAATCCGCGATGTGGTGTATACCGAGGCCGGCGACGCGCGGCGGCGCATCTACCACCAGCGCGCGTTTGCGGCATTAGCAAGCGCGCCGCCCGCCGAGCGTGCCCACCACGCCCTGGCCGGCGGCTTGACCAGTGAAGCGTGCACCTGCAGCATTCTGGCCGGCGACGAGGCACTGCGCCTGTTCGCCATCGACGACGCGCTCGCCGCATACCAGCAGGCGCGCGCGCTGCTCGACACGCTTTCAAGCGACCATGGCACGGCGGCGGAACAGGTGCCACACCTGTTTCTCCAGCTCGGCCGCGCGTATGAGCTGCTGAGCGCACTCGATCAGGCCGCCGCAATGTATGAAGAATTGCGCATGCTGGCGCGGGAAAGCAACTGGCCGGCAGCCGAAGGCGCGGCCCTGAACCGGCTCGCCACCCTGAAGGCGCAGCGCGCGCTCGACATGGCCGCCGCGATTGATTTGCTGCATCAGGCCCAGGCGCTGGCCGAGCACAATGGCATTGCTGCCGACCTTGCGGAAACCGAGTGGAACCTGGCGCAGCTGCATTTCTACAATTCGCAGCCCGCGCTGACGCTCCAGCACGGCCAGCGCCTGGG
>LJCR01003375.1 GCA_001399705.1 Kouleothrix aurantiaca | reverse complement strand
GGGCTGTCGATCTCGATGTCGCTGACGGTCAGGCCGGCGATTGGCCCTTCTTTGGCGAAGATTTTGAGCGCGCCATGCTCCTCATTCCACATCGAGCCGCCCGCGCGCACAAGCGTGTTGCGCTGCACGGCCGTTGTGCCGGCGAAGGGGTGCGAATTGAAGTCCTGCGCGATCAGAATGCCCGGGTAGGTCACCACGTCGAAGCACAGGTTGTCTTCGATGTGGTTGTCTTTCCCGCCATAGATCGCGAAGCAGTTGGCGCGCCAGGGCACCTGCACGGTGTTGAAGCGAAAGGCGTTGTTGGTGTTCACGCCACCGTCGAACGAGGGCGCCCACGAGGCCAGCGCGTCGTCGCCGGTGTTGCGGAAGTGCGAGTTTTCGACCACCGAGTTGCTGGTGCCATTGCAGAAATTCACGCCGTCGGCAAACAGGTTGCGGAAGCGGCTGCCGGTGATCACCAGCCCATCGGTGACGTTTTGCGTGCCCGCGCCGACCCACCAGCCGACTTTGGTGTGCTCGACCCAGATGTTCTCCAGGCGCGAGCCGGTCCCTGCCCCGCCGTTAAAGCCGTTTTCGGGGTTCTTGTCGTCGCGGCCAGTGGTTTCTCCAAGAATGGCGAAA
>LJCR01003371.1 GCA_001399705.1 Kouleothrix aurantiaca | reverse complement strand
CGGCCGTCCCTGCGTCGATCGGGCGCGGGCCGCCGCTGCCAAGCGCTTCAGAAGGCCAGATACCAATCTTGCCATCGCGAATAAGCTGGGTCGGATCGTCGACCTGAGGCTCTTTCACTGGCCCGTCCGCCGGCATCGCTCGAAAGACCTGGCGATACAGCGCGCGGTTCTCGACCAGCGACTTAATATACTGCACGCCATCGACAAAGACCTGCTGATCGAGCTTGGTGTCGCTGCTTTGCACCGTCGTCAGATCCGTGCCCTTGCCCTTCAGGTACGCAAACAGCGGCAAAAAGCCATTGCTCTGGTCGAAGTAGCCATAGGCATCGCCGCTATTGCCGGCAAGCTGCTGCGCCACGCCCAGCAGGTCGTTCCATGTCCAGCCCGCCTTGGGTTCGGGCAAGCCAGCAGCCTTGAACAGATCTTTGTTGTAGCTCAGCGTCTGAACATAGAGGTAGCGCGGCAGCACGCGGGTTGCGCCTTTGATGGTGTACTGCTCAAGCGCACCGGGGTAAAAATCGTCGCGCTTGAAGCTACTATCGGCATCCATCTGCGGCGTCAGGTCGAGCAGCAGGTTGCTGCCCAGCGTTTCGGGCGAGGCCGCCGAGGCCGGGGCAGTGT
>LJCR01003369.1 GCA_001399705.1 Kouleothrix aurantiaca | reverse complement strand
GAATGAGATCTGTCCACAGATGAGGCAGATGGCACAGATATGAGACCTATATCTGTGCCATCTGCCTCATCTGTGGATGATCTTCAAGATTTCGTCGTTGGGCGTTTGTTGCGCAGTGTGCTACCCGTCTTGCAGCGCGCGCCAGACCTTCTCGGCGCGCAGCGGCAGGTCGAGGTGGCGCACGCCTGCCGATGCCAGCGCGTCCATCACGGCATTCGCAATCGCCGGGGTGGAGCCGATGGTAACGGCCTCGCCCATGCCTTTCGCGCCAAGCGGGTTAAACGGCGTCGGCGTGACGGTCGCGTCGGTGGTGAAGGTGGTGAAGTCGTCGGCGCGCGGCAGGGCGTAGTCCATCAGCGTGCCGCTGAGCAGCTGCCCATTCTCGTCGTACACGATCTCTTCCAGCAGCGCCTGCGCAATACCCTGCGCCAGCCCGCCGTGCACCTGCCCCTCCACCAGCGTTGGGCTCAGGCGCGGGCCGCAGTCGTCTACGGTGAAGTAGTCGCGAATGCGCACCGCGCCGGTTTCGCGCTCGATCTCCACCACGGCGACATGCGCGCCAAACGGGTAGATCACCTTCGGCACAAAGAAATCGGTCGCTTCCAGTCCGGCTTCGATCTCA
>LJCR01000337.1 GCA_001399705.1 Kouleothrix aurantiaca | reverse complement strand
GGATGGCGTGGCTGTGCTGCGCGTGCCGGCGGCGGGCGGCGCTGATCCTGTAGTTCTTGCGAAAGGCGCGCCTTTTGTTGCGCCGCGCGGGCTGGCGATCAGCAGCGACGGGCAGCAGATCTACGTGGCTGAGCCCGAAGCCAGGGGCGACGACGGCATGAGCGGGCGCGTGTTTGCCCTGCCGGCGGTGGGTGGAACGCCCATGCCCGTGGCTGGCACAGCCGGCACCGCGCCGCGCGGCCTGGAGATCGCGCACGAGGCGAGCGGCGACGTGCTCTACCTGGCTGGCAATGTTGCTGGCAGCAGCGAGCCTGTTGTTCTGAAGCTCGTGCTTGCGAGTGGGGCCGCGCCAGAGGTGCTTGCAAAAGGCGCGCCGCTGATCGAGCCAACCGGCCTTGCGATCACCCAGGATGGCCCGGTGCTGGTGGCCGATCGCGCGGCAGCTGGCGCGGGCAAGGGCAGCGTATTTCGCATCCGCGCGGGTGGCAAGGCCGAGCAGATCGCCGGGCCGGTGCGCACCGGCACGCCCGTGGTCGGCGCGGCCCTCACGCTCGAAGAGTCGGCGCTGCTGGTGTCGGCGCTCGCGCCCGACCGCGACAGCGCGCAGGTGCTGCTGGTCGAGATGGGCACGCTGAAGCAGGGCATTGTGAATAAGGTGATCGAGGCGAACACCGGCTCGGGCGGAGTGCACCGCGCGCACAACCGCAACGTCTTCGCGTGGGCCGACTCGACGCTGCCCGGGCCAGGGCGCAAGGGCGGCGGGGTATACCTGCTGACGCCATAGAGCGCTCGCAGCGCACGCGCGAGGGATTGGGCAATAGGGATTGGCGGCTGTAATCGAGGCTTCTGCTCTGAGCAGAAGCCTCAACTTTTGCACATCCAGCGGACGTTGGCCAGCGGCTCAATGACGCCGTCACGGGTTGCGTTTGGCCGAAGCCAGTGCATTCAACAGTATGGTATCATCCCAACCACGTTTTCCACGCCATGCGGTTTCGCTCGCCGATCGAGAGCGACACATCGTGGCGGATGGAAACCAGCATGGTTGCAAGGAGAGACACATGACCGCTGTGCAGCAGGTCGCCATTGTCACGGGCGGCGCGTCGGGCATCGGCGCGGCGCTGTGCCGTGCGCTGGCTGCGCGTGGCCTCGCAGTGGTCGTTGCCGACATCAACGCCGCTGGCGCGGAAGCTGTCGCAGCTGCGATTCGCCAGCGCGGCGGCACGGCGGCGTCGCGCCACGTCGACGTCGCGGATGCCAGCAGCGTGACGCAGCTCGTTCAGCATACAGTAGCCACGCACCGGCGCATCGACTTCATGTTCAACAATGCGGGAATTGCCGTTACCGCCGACGCGCGCGACTTGCGGCCCGAACACTGGCGCCGCCTGATCGATGTCAACCTGCTGGGCGTGATCCACGGGGTTCAGGCCGCATACCCGTTCATGGCGCAGCAATGCCACGGCCATATCGTCAACACTGCGTCGCTGGCGGGCCTGCTGCCCTACCCAACCAATCTGCCCTACGCAACCACCAAACACGCTGTCGTCGGCCTGTCGAACACGCTGCGCATTGAAGCCGCCGATCTTGGCGTCAGGGTGAGCGTGGTGTGCCCGGGCTTTGTGGAAACCGGCATTGGCGCGGCCTCGCCGACCCTGAATGTGCGCGATGCGCCGACGGACGTGGCGCTGCCGTTCAAATTCTTGGATGCGGATGATGCGGCGCAGCGCATTCTCGCCGGCGTGTGGCGCAATCAGGCGGTGATCGTTTTTCCTTTTTATGCGCGCCTGCTCTGGTGGCTGTACCGAATGCGCGTCACATGGCTCAGCCCCGTTGGCATGCGGTTGATTCGCGACCTCCGGCGGCGGCGCTTACCCGCGGCAGTGGAGCACGATCGCGAGGAGCAGATACGATGACAACCGAACACGTCGATGTGCTGATCGTCGGCGCGGGGATTGCGGGCATCTGCGCCGCCTATTACCTGCAGACGCGCTGCCCTGCCAAGCGCTTTGCGATTCTCGAAGGCCGGGATTCGCTCGGCGGAACCTGGGATTTGTTTCGCTACCCGGGCGTGCGCTCCGATTCGCATATGCACACCTTTGGCTACGCCTTTCGCCCCTGGCAATCAAGCCAGGCAATCGCCGAAGGCTCGGATATTCTGAACTACCTGCGCGAAACTGCCGAGGAATTTGGCATTGACCGCGCGATCAGGTATGGCCACCGCGTGCAGCGCGCGGCGTGGTCGTCGGCCGATGCGCGGTGGACGGTGGAGGCCGAGCGCGGGCCGAATGCCGAGCCTGTTCAGTTCACCTGCAATTTTCTGTATATGTGCAGCGGCTACTACGACTACGCCGCCGGGTACACGCCCGCATGGCCGGGTGTCGAGCGCTTCGCGGGCAGCATGGTGCACCCGCAGTTCTGGCCGGGCGACCTCGACTATGCGGGCAAGCGCGTTGTTGTGATCGGCAGCGGCGCGACGGCGGTGACACTCATTCCCGCGCTGGCCGGGCGGGCCGCGCACGTAACCATGTTGCAGCGCTCGCCGACCTATATCGTGCCGTCGCCAGCGGAGGATGCGATCACCGACTGGCTGCACCGGCATCTGCCCGAGAGGCTTGCGTTTGCGATTGCGCGCTGGAGATTGATCCTGCTCGATATGTACTACTACCGAGTCATGCGGCGCAAGCCTGCTTTTGC
Source organism: Kouleothrix aurantiaca (assembly GCA_001399705.1). Lineage (GTDB taxonomy): Bacteria > Chloroflexota > Chloroflexia > Chloroflexales > Roseiflexaceae > Kouleothrix > Kouleothrix aurantiaca. The sequence continues at coordinate 1,616 of LJCR01000337.1, read as the reverse complement.
GAAAAAGATGATCCTGCAATTCGTTCAGCAGGAGCTAGGGCCTGGCTATGATGTCGCAACGCATTTCTCCCCCAGCTACAACCCGTGGGATCAGCGTCTGTGCCTCGCGCCAGACGGCGATTTGTTTGCGGCGATCAGGTCGGGGGCGGCGTCGGTGGTGACCGACCAGATTGCGACGTTTACGGAAACCGGCATTCGGCTGCGTTCTGGCCAGGAGCTCGCGGCCGACATTGTCGTGACGGCCACCGGCCTGAGCTTGAAGCTGCTGGGCGGCGTGCAGCTCGCCGTGGATGGCGAGCCGGTGGATCTGTCGCAGACCATGAGCTACAAGGGCACGATGTACACCGGCATCCCGAATCTCGCGTCGGCAATCGGCTACACCAACGCCTCGTGGACGCTCAAGTGCGAACTCACGGCGACATATATCGGCCGCCTGCTGAACTACATGGATCGCCACGGCTATGTGCAATGTATTCCCCGGCGGCAGGAAGGGGTGGAAGCAAATACGCCGATTGTCGACCTGACAGCGGGCTATGTGCAGCGCGCGGCCGAGATGCTGCCCCGGCAGGGCTCGCGCATGCCGTGGAAAATGAATCAGAACTTCCTCCATGATCTGCGCAGCATCCGTTTCAGCCGCGTCAACGACGGCACCATGGTGTTCGCGCGGCGCGGCGAACGCGCGCCACAGCAGGCAAGCGCAGAGCGTACCCTGACGCCGTCAGGATAGGGAGACCGGGGTGCAGAACATCGAACGGAGATCTGTATGACACATCTCGCAATTATTGGCGCGGGCGCGGCCGGCCTGGCGGCGGCGCGCAGCCTAAGGCAACGCCGCCCCGATTTGGCGATCACCGTGTTTGAAAAAAGCCGCGGCCTGGGCGGGCGGGTGGCCACGCGCCGCCGCGACGGCTTTGTGTTCGACCACGGCGCACAGAACCTGCGCGCGCCCACGCCCGCGCTTGAACAGTTGCTCACCAGCGCGCTGGCCGCCGATACGCTCCACGACATTGGCCTGCCGGTCTGGCTGTTCGACGCGGCGGGCACGCTGGCGCAGGGCGACCCGGCGCAGAATGCCGAAGCGAAGTGGATCTACCGCGACGGATTGAACCGCCTGGGCAAGCTGCTGGCCGCCGGCATCGACGTGCGGCGCGAAGTGCGGGTCGGGCGCATCGCGGGCGCAGCGGGCGGTCGCGCGCCGTTCACCCTGTTCGACACGAATGGCGCGCCGCTTGGCACGGCCGACATGGTCCTGTTCACCGCGCCCGCGCCGCAGAGCGCCGACATCCTGGCGGCCAGCGCGCTCGACGAAAGCCTGAAAGCCACGCTGCTAGCCGAGCTGGGCCGCGCGCGCTATCGGCGCTGCATCTCGCTGGCGCTGGCCTACCCGCGCCGCATCGAGCGGCCGTTCTATGCGCTGCTGAACAGCGACCGCGCCCACCCGATCAGCTGGCTGGCGCTGGAGCATAGCAAAGCCCCCGAGCGCTGCCCGCCCGGGCACAGCCTGATCATTGCGCAGATGGCGCCGGCCTGGAGTGTTGAGCACTGGGACACGCCGCCCGACGCGCTGCAGGAGCAGATCGCGCCGCTGGTGGCCGCGCTGCTGGGCGATGCATTGG
>LJCR01003370.1 GCA_001399705.1 Kouleothrix aurantiaca | reverse complement strand
ACTACCACCAGCTGATGCTCAGCGTGTTCGAGCACCCCGCGCCGATTGTGGCGAACGTGGCGCGCTGGGCCGAGCGCCCGCTGGCGGCATAAGGCTGTTTGCGGGTTGCAGGTTGGCGAGTTGCGAGTTCGAAGGTTGCAGGTTCGAAGGTTGCATGTTGGCAGTTGGCAGCTGGCAGTTGGCATCCTGAGTAGGCCGTCAGGCCGTATCGAAGGGTGCCAGAATTCCGCATCCCTGCGCGCTCTGCGGTGAAATTCAGTTTTCGTTCGTCATTCGTCGTTGGTCGTTCGTCCGTCATCGCTGGGCGAAAAAAAGGGTGAAAAGATGAACATTCTCACCTTTTCACCCTGTCACCCCTTCATCTTGTCAACTTGTTAACCCCGCGTCGATCTGCGCGAGCAGGGCCGCTGCCGCCGCGTCGAGCTGGCGGTCGATGCCGCGCGCCCACTCGCCCAGCGGCAGGTCGGCGTCGATGTCGACGGTGCGGCCCTTGCCTTCGAGGTCTTCGCCCTCGGGCGTGGCGACCTTCTGGAGCGGCAGGCGGAAGCTCGTGCCGTCGATCAGCTGGTAGTCGTAGGTGCCGATCACCGCGCCCCCGCTGGGCCGGCCTACCACCTTCCCC
>LJCR01003367.1 GCA_001399705.1 Kouleothrix aurantiaca | reverse complement strand
ATGCTTCGGTATCGAGTGGCGCGCTCTGGCGCAGCGCAAGGCCCGCCGCTGTGTAGCACGCGTCCACCACGCGCATGTTGGCGATCGCATCGGCGGGGGTGGTGATGAGCGGCGCAGCATCGCGCACGGCGGCGGCAAAGGCGCGCAGCTGGTAGACGTAGGTGCTCGCGCCGCTGATCTGCTCGCGGCGAGTGCTGCCCGCGCTGGTGATGGTGAGGCTGTGGAAATAGTGTGGCAGAAACGGCATGGTGACGTGCAGCTCACCGGCCGTGCCGTAGACCGCCGCGCTGGCGCGGAGCAGCCGCGCCGACAGGAGCGCGCACGTCATGGTTGCGCTGGCGCCGCTGGCGAGGGCAAACTCTGCCGCCATCAGGCGATCGACCTGCGGGCGGATGCAGCGCGCGCTGGCGCGAAGCACCTGCGGCTCGTCGCCGGCCAGCAGGCGCAGCAGATTGATCGCGTAGCAGCCCACGTCCATGCCCGCGCCGCCGCCCAGGTCGTAGCGAAACTGGATGCTGCCCGGCTGGAGCAGCGGCACGCTGAACTCGGTGTCGATGTGCAGCACGCGCCCGAGCTCGCCGCTGGCGACGATGGCGTGCAAGCGCGCGGCCAGCGGGTGGTAG
>LJCR01003368.1 GCA_001399705.1 Kouleothrix aurantiaca | reverse complement strand
CTTGAGGCGCTGGTGCTGGGATAACACTGTTCAGATAAGGACGTTTACCACGAAGGCACGAAGGCACGAAGGCATCAGAATGCTCAAAGTCCCAGTGCTCTGACGCTTGCTTGAGCGGTGCGCAGCGCATGAAAAAGCCGCGTGGCAGCACTCGCCACGCGGCTCCTTCGGGCTGCGTTTGTCGCGCTATTGCGGCGCGTTCACGCTGATATTCGGGTCGTTGATGTCGTAGAACGTCGTGAGGATGCTGGTTGTCACAGCCGGCGTGTCACCATTCTCGGGAACTGTGATCTCGATGTTCTGCTGGTGTAAAAAGCTATCCTGCGTGCCGATCCAGAAATCGTACTTGAAGGTGAGCTTGGCAATTTCGTCGCGCGTCTGGGCTGGCAGCATGCCGGCGTTCTCGCCCGAAAGCGCCAGCGCGTTGGTGCCGCTGAGCCAGACCTGATAGCGCGTGGCCGGCACGTTGCCCACATTCTCGGGGCCAAAGTTAATGATCGCGCTGGCCTTCTCTTGCAGCAGGTTGAACTGCGCCGACAGCGGCTGGGCCTGAATGCCGCCCATTGCCGAGCCGTCGGTGCGCTTCCACGGGCCGCCGCCAATGCGCTGGTACACGGTTGATC
>LJCR01003364.1 GCA_001399705.1 Kouleothrix aurantiaca | reverse complement strand
GCTCAAAGGACACGAAGATTTTGGATTTACGATTTGCGATTGACGATTAGGATTATTCACTGCAAAGAGCGCAAAGGGCGCGAAGGCTTTAGATCGCAGGTTGCGACGAACGACAATCTTTTAGCGTCCTGAGTAGGCCAAAGGCCGTATCGAAGGGCGCGTGCCAGAAACGGTGGACAATCGGAATTATTCACTGCAAAGAGCGCAAAGGGCGCAGAGAGTTGCAGGTTGCAGGTTTACAGGTTTCAGGTTGCGTGTTCCGACTGTGCTCACACTGTCACTCTTTCATCTTGTCATCTTCATCTTGTCACCCCGTCTCCCCTGCTCGTGTCTCCTCATTTCTCGCTCTACATCTTCCCAAAGCCCTCCATCGCGCCCGGCTCGCCGCCCAGGTAGCGCGCGGTGAACACCAGCAAGATAAGCGCCGGCGCGACGAACACCAGGCACAGCGCCGCCGCAATTGCGTTGTCGCCGCTGCCCGCGAACGAGAACAGCAGCAGCGGCAGGGTAATCACTGCGCCGCCGCCGATCAGCAGGGTGAGCAGGTACTGGCTCCACGAGATCAGAAAGGCGAAAAGCGCGCCAACCACCAGCGCCGGCCAGATCGCGGGCAGCGTGACGAGC
>LJCR01003366.1 GCA_001399705.1 Kouleothrix aurantiaca | reverse complement strand
ATGTTGGGCTGGAAGAAGGCTACGCGAGCGATCTGCCGATGCTCACCGGCTTCTTCCCCTTCGAGCTTGCCAACAACAAAACGCTCACCCTGCGCTGGACATCCGAAAAGTCGACGATCCGCCTGCCCGGCCTTGGCCCGCGCCCGCTCCAGCTCACGCTGCGCCTGCTGCCCGTAAACGACGAAGTGGCCCAGAATGGCCCGCAGGCGCTCAGCATCAGCGCCGATGGGCAGGCGCTCGGAGCATTGGAACTGCGCCCGCGCCCTGGCGCGAGCTACCGCATTCTGGTGCCGCCCGCGCCGCCCGGTTCCAGCGACCACACCATTGTTCTGAGCAGTTCCACCTACACGCCCAGCGGCGATCAGCGCGCGCTCGGCACCCCCGTCGACGATCTGCGCATCTCCACCGCTGCTGGCCCCTATGCCCCGCCCTGGCTCACCGACGCGACGTGGCTTGGCGCGGCCGTGCTCGCGTGGCTGGCGATCCGCCGCGCCGGGCTGCGCGCATCACGCGCTTTCCAGCTCGTGCTGCCCGTCATCGGGCTGGCATGCATTGCCGCGCTGCTCGACCCGCCGCGCTTTGCGTTTGGCAGCGCCACTGCCCTGATCATTGGCGCGCTGGGAC
>LJCR01003365.1 GCA_001399705.1 Kouleothrix aurantiaca | reverse complement strand
GTACTGCGCCCAGCGCGCCGGATTCGCCCGGCCGGCGCGCTGGGCGCAGTACCGCGCGACGCTGCTGGGCAACCCGCACGCGCTGCCCAGTGTCCGCGACATTGCCATCGCACCCGAGCGCGACTCGGCGCTGTTCAGCGCGATGGGCGAGGAGCCAGTGGCGCCAACCTGGAAGCTGCGCGCCACGCGCATGGGCATGGTTGGCGGGCACACCGCCAATGGCCACCGCATCACCAAGCGCGACCATTTCGTGTCGCTGCCGTCGTGGCGCTCGCTTTCGCCCGAGGGCACCAGCCAGTACACGGTGCGAATCACGTATAACGGCCGCAGCTCGGTTGCGCCGGTGTATGATGTTGGCCCCTGGAACGCGCACGACGATTACTGGAATGCCGACCGCGAGCGTTTCAAGGACCTGCCGCAGGGCTGGCCGGAAGACCACGCCGCCTACTACGACGGCTATAATAATGGCCGGGCCGAGAAAGGCCGCGTGCGCTTCCCCACCGCTGTGGACATAGGCGACGGCGTGTGGTGGGACGACCTGGGGATCAAGGGTGACCAGGCGACGGTTGAGATTACGTTTCTGTGGATGGGACGCGACCCGCTGGCCGAACCGCCACCCCCGCC
>LJCR01003361.1 GCA_001399705.1 Kouleothrix aurantiaca | reverse complement strand
GCCCATCCGCGCGCCATTGGCGGGCGGCGCGGCGCGCGGATGGGCTCGCGCACGGCACGCCGGTCGATCGGCATGGGCTGCGGGCGCGTAACCGGCTCCAGCGGCTCGCTGCCATAGCCCAGCAGGCTCATAATTGTGCCCAAGTTCTACGGCGCGATCTCGCGCACCACCAGCGCGCCCAGCCCTGAGCCTGTTGAAGGGTCGCCGTCCTGCTCGATGATGATCCGCCGCATTTCGGGGCTGAGGCAGTGGTGCGCGCCGCCCTCGCCCGCCAGCATGGCCTGGTAGCTGCCGGTGCCGAAAAACGCAATATAGAGCGGAGTTTGCGCCGCTTCATCCACCAGCGGCAGCACCAGCTCCATATCGCCGCGCGGGTAAAAATCGTCCGAGTCGCAGGTGCGCCGCCCGCCCAGCACCACCGCGCCGGCTGGCGCATCGAGGTGGTTGAGCGGCAGGCAGATGAAATGCTGCCCCTCGACGATCAGAATATCGGGCAGCGCGACCATGAGGCTGCCGTTCAGCAGGTACCAGGGCGGTTTGCCGGGCTGGCCGGGCCGCACGCGCCCAAGCTGGAAAATATGCACGCCGTGGTCGGCCGTGCTGTAGCGGCCAAACTCGCCCACCA
>LJCR01003363.1 GCA_001399705.1 Kouleothrix aurantiaca | reverse complement strand
CTGCCTCCTGCCGACTGCCTCCTGCCACCTGCCACCTGCCACCTGCCACCTGCCGACTGTCCCCCTCACCCTTTCACCTCGTCATCTTGTCATCTTGTCTCCCCATCTCGCGTCTCCCCCTTCACCCTCGCTGATCGGGTATAATGCGCAGGGTAGCAACACAAATGAGCGAGGATCGTTGATGGACCGGACCTTTGTCGCGATTGACGTCGAAACCACCGGGCTGGAAGCCGGCACCGACGAAATAATTGAAGTCGCCGCAGTGAAATTTAACGGCGACCAGGTGCTCGAAACCTACCAGCAGCTGGTCAAGCCGCGCCACGCGCTGCCGCTCAAAATCACGCGGCTCACCGGCATCAGCGACGACATGCTGAAAGACGCCCCGCGCTTTTCCGAGATCGCGCCCGACCTTGTGCGCTTTGTCAAGAGCTACCCGCTGATCGGCCATTCGGTCGGCTTCGATCTGAAAATGCTCCAGGCGCAGGGCATGCGCTTCGGCCAGGCATCCTACGACACCTTCGACATGGCCACGCTGCTCATCCCGCAGGCGCCCGCCTACCGCCTCAGCGCGCTCGCCGCCACGCTCGGCGTCACCCACGACGACGCCCACCGCGCGCTCAGCGAC
>LJCR01003360.1 GCA_001399705.1 Kouleothrix aurantiaca | reverse complement strand
CGTGGTGGTTTTGCCCGCGCCATTCGGCCCCAGAAAGCCAAAAATCTCGCCGGGGCGCACCTGTAAATCTACGCCTTTCACCGCCACTGTGTCACCGTAGCGCTTCTGCAAGCCAACGGCTTCAATAATCGGCGGCAGGCCGTTTGATGGATTCATCATCATCTCGTTTCAGTGGGTGAGTCGATGTGGCTGGGATGTATGCGGATGTAGGGTATACGCGCCGGTTGCGCGCAGGGTTGCATGATAGCACAAAGTGCGCGGGTGCCTCTGTGTTAGGCAGCCCGCGCACCAAAAAGCCACGGAGCACACAGAGGACACGGAGTTTGTTCCCTTCTCCGTGTCCTCTGTAGCTCAATCGCCTGCCGTTAGTCGCTCAGCGCGGCCGGAACTACAATCGGCGGCAGGCGGCGCGCAATCTCGTCGCGCTGCGCTTCCAGCCAGGGCGGCAGCTGCCATTGCGTGCCCAGCGCATCGACCGGCTCGTCGACGGCGAAGCCCGGCGCGTCGGGGGCGATCTCAAACAGCACGCCGCCCGGCTCGCGGAAGTAGATCGACTGGAAGTACTTGCGCTCGCGAATTTCGGTGACGCCAACACCCTGAGCCAGCAGCGCCTGCCGCCACGCCT
>LJCR01003362.1 GCA_001399705.1 Kouleothrix aurantiaca | reverse complement strand
GGGCGGCAACCCGGGCGCGCTCGGCGCGGCGCTGGCGCTGCGCAGCCCGGCCAGCCATGTGCTGCTAGCAAGCCCCAGCTGCATCGCGTTGGACATGGGGCGGCGCACGCTGGCGGCAAATGCAATCGGCAATGCCACGGTGCTGGAAGGCACGAGCGTGCTGCCGGAATGGGCCGGTCGCTGCGAATGTGTGGCGCTGCTAGCCCCGCCCGACCGTAAGCTGGCGCGGCGCTGGCTGCTCGAAGCCTGGCACGCGCTCGCGCTCGGCGGCGCGCTCTGGCTGGCTGGCGCGAACGACGAAGGCATGCGCTCGGTGATTGCCGATGCGGCCGAGCTGTTTGGCGCCGCGCCGGTGCGGGCCTACCGGCAGGGCTGCCGCCTGGCCGAGGCAGTACGCGCGCAGGGCGATGGCCCGCTGCCGGGGTGGGCAGCCTCGCCGGGCATCGCGCCCGGCACGTGGCGTGAGTTCGCGGTGGAACTGCGCGGGCAGCGCCTGCAGATCTGCAGCCTGGCAGGCGTGTTTGCGCACGACCGACTGGACGCCGGCACGCAGCTGCTGCTCGAAACCATCGCCGCGCCCGTTGGCCTGCGCGTGCTCGACCTGGGCTGCGGCGCGGGCGTGATT
>LJCR01000336.1 GCA_001399705.1 Kouleothrix aurantiaca | reverse complement strand
AGGCGCTTGAGCAAGCGATAGAGCAAGCACTTGCGTTGATTTCTTCCGCCGACGCTCGCGCCTTTTTCGCCCATTGTGGGTACCGCCTCTGGCCGATCCGAGATCAATGATTATGCTCTTTGCTATATGTCACGATGCAGGAAAATGCGCTGTATTTGGATCTTGTCGCACGTGAAATCCACATTGCTGGCGTTGATCGAGTTGAAACGATTATCGCTCGCGTTGCAGCCAACCCAAACAATCTTTTTTCGCTGACGATCGACCGGCTCAAGCTCCAGCGCCAGAACTGGCGTGAGGTGGTCAAACCTATCCTCGGTGTATTGCTCGCCACGCAATCGGCGCTGGCCGTGCGGGCGATTCGGGCATTAATTGACCATGATGATGAAACGGTGCGTGACGGCTTGCAGCGCTTAGGTGGATTGGTTGCGCGTGATGGCGATGGGCGCTATGCGCTGTATCATCTGAAGCTGCGCGACTATCTGCGCTACGACGCCACGCAACCAAATAAAAACTACGTCTTTGCGCCAGACGAAGAAGAGACGTATCATCAAGCGTTGATTGCCTGGTGTGAGGGGGGCAAAGGCGGGTTGGCGACGATCTGGCGTGATCTGCCAACCGATGCGGCCGAACACGAGAGGCGCATGTATGCTCGCGAACACTACATCACTCATCTTGCTGCGGCTGGCAACTGGGAAAAGCTCTGGGAGGTTATCGACACGGGCGAGTATGGCCGCGCAAAGTTGCGCCACGACCCGAGCACACGGTCGTATGTCCAAGACCTTGATCGTGTGCGCGAGGCGGTTCTGGCTGCAGCTGAGGCGCTTGCAGAGCCCATAAATGTGACATTACCGCGACTGTGGCGTTATAGTTTGTTGCGCTGTAGCTTGGCTAGTCAGGCCGATAGCTACCCAGTAGAACTGTTTATAGTCCTTACGCAGCTCGGCCGTGTTCAAGAGGCGATTGGTTTGGCTGAGGTATTATCCGATCCTCTACGTAAAGCGCTTACGCTATTTGGGATTGGAAGCAGCCTTGCTCAACAGGGAAACACGGGAAGTGAGCTCGTCATAGCGCGTGCCGTCGCTGTCGCCCAGAGCATTGATAATTTCTGGTCACGTGCTGAAGCAATAAGCGAAGTGGCCAAGGCGCAGGCTGAAGCTGGTGAGATTGAGGCAGCGCTTACACTTGCTCGTTCGATTGAAGAAGTCGCGGTGCGTGCCGGAGCAATAAGCGAAGTGGCCAAGGCGCAGGCTGAAGCCGGTGAGATTGAGGCAGCGCTTACACTTGCTCGTTCGATTGAAGAAGTCGCGGTGCGTGCCGGAGCAATAACAGCAGTGGCCCTAACGCAGATTTGGGCTGGACAGGTCGACACGGCTGTGATGCTATGTGAAGAGGCTACTGTTTTAGCATATTCGATAGAAGGTGCTTCATCGCGTGCCGAAGCATTAAGCGCGGTGGCACAGGCACAGGCTTGGGCTGGACGAACCGAAGCGGCCCTTACGCTTGCACGCTCGATTGAAGAGGCTGAGCCGCGTGCTCGAGCAATAAGCGCGGTGGCACAGGCACAGGCTTGGGCTGGACAGGTCGACACGGCTGCGATGCTGTGTGATGAGGCTATCGCCTTAGCTCGCTCGATTGAGGAGGACCTCTCCTTCCAAACTCTAAGGATTGTGGCCAAGGCGCAGGCTTGGGCTGGACAGACCGAAGCAGCGCTTACAATGGTTCGCTCAATTAAGGGAGCGTATTGGCGCGCCGATATACTGAAGTCAATTGTCGAGGCACTGGCTTGGGCTGGAGACACCGAACCAGCCCTTGCGCTTGCCCATTCAATTGAACAGATAGAGGTGCGCGCCGAAGTATTAGACATGGTGGCCAAAGAACTTTCTTCGGCTGGACAGCTTGACACGGCTGCGATGCTATGGGCCGAGGCTGGCGTCTTATCTCGCTCGATTGAGAATGTCTCTGTACGTGTCAAAGTACTAGGCTTGGTGGCTCGGGCGCAGGCCGAGGCTGGGCAGCTTGACGGGGCTGCGATGCTGTGTGATGAAGCTACGATTTTGGCCCGATCGAACGACGAGGTCCCTGCGCGTGCCCAAGCACTGAGGGAGCTAGCTCAGGCGCAGGCTGAGGTCGGACAATTCGAAATGGCCTTGTCTCTTGCCCGCTCGATTGAGTCGCCGTATTGGCGTGTCAGAGCACTGAGTGCAGTAGCCAGAGAACAATATGCGGCTGGACAGATCGACGCGGCTGCGATGCTGTGGGATGAGGCCGCCGTCTTAGTCCGTTCGAATACCGAGACCGACTTTTGTGTTAGAGCATTAAGTAAGGTGGCCAAGGAGCAGGCTTCTGTGGGACAGATCGACGCGGCTGCGATGCTGTGGGATGAGATTGCCGTATTAGCTCGGACTATTGAAGATGACTATTCCCGCGATCAGGCGCTGCAGGCGGTGGCGAGTGCGCAGTCTGAGGCCGGGCAAATAGACCTAGCTCTTTCTATTATTCAATTGATTGAAGGGGGGTATCGGCGTGCCCAAGTGCTGCGCTTAGTCGCCAAGGAGCAATCCAAAATCGGGCAGACCGAATCAGCCCTGTCTCTGGCCCGCTCGATCGAGATGGCTGATTTGCGTGCTATAGCATTGAGTGATGTGGCTGCGGTGCAGGCTGCGGCTGGACAAGTCGACACGGCTGTGAGTCTGTGTGATGAGGCTGTCGTCTTAGCTCGCTCGATTGAGGTGGCTGGGTTGCGTGCTAGTGCATTGTGTGCCGTGGCTGCGGCGCAGGCTGCGGCTGGACAGATTGACACAGCTCTTGAACTTGCCCGCTCGATTGAGGAACCGTATATGCGCGCTGATGTGCTGAGGGCTGTAGCTGCGGCGCAGGCTGCGGCTGGACAGATTGACGCAGCTCTTGAACTTGCCCGCTCGATTGAGGCATCGTATTCGCGTGCCGAGGCTCTGATGGCGGTGGTCAAAGAGCACGTCAAGGTTGAACAACTTGACGTAGCTCTTACGCTCGCCCCCTTAATTGAGGATCTGCTTTTGCACGCTGAGGCACTGAGCGCGATAGCAAAGAATTTGGTGCATGTGGGAAAACTTCCGCAAGTTCAGGCACTTATCAAGACCTCATGGTTTCAGGCAGCCACCCTGCCTGAACTATGGGATCTGTTGTCACTTGCTCACAGCTTCATTCTTGCTGAGCCAAAGCTCCTGTCAGATATTCTTACAGAATCGGAGTGGGTCAGCGCCTTTCTCAGTATTTCGGGGTAGAAACATAGAATGCCATGCGTATCTTCTATAGACAATATTGATTTTAGAATAATAGCTTTTCTCACGCCCCATCCACTGCGCCCCTAGATCCCGTATCTCGCGCTCCAGATCCTCAGTATCCAACAGCACCGCTGGCGGGGTATGCACACCGAGCTTCGCGGCTTGCTGACGCAGCGCGAGCAGCTGACACTGCTTGGCGGCAATCACGCGGTCGGGCGATGCAAGCGTTGTGTCGTCTTTGAGCGCGTCAAGTAAGCGGGCAACCTCTGGCGACTGCGTATCGTCGCGCCCGGCGTTCGCGTCGGGCGAGGGTTGAAACACGCTGCTCTGCGCAGTTGTAGCTCCGGCCGGCGTGAATCATCGCGCCCGCGCGCTCTGCGTGGCGGATCTGTCTGGGCGGATCTGTGTGTCCGCCCCCGCACCTGTTGCGAGGGCTACGCGCCCTCGCGCTATGCACCTGTTGCGAGGGCTACGCGCCCTCGCGCTCCGCGCCAGGAGACCGCCGCCGGTCTCCTGGACCTCTCCGCTGGGGCCTTGCCCCAGACCCCAAAAAGAGCGTGGCCGGCGAATGCAAAGTCTTGCGGTCATGCCTCAGTTATGGATGAGAGCAAGGCATCGAACGAGCTACGTTTCCATTATTTGTATGCAATAGAGATCGGCACTGCTTTCATCATCTGCTGCCTACGGTGAGCATAACGGAGGCATGTGCGTCAAGCGCTGTACATAATATCTGGATTAAATTTGGGGTCCAGGGGCGATAGCCCCGGCCGGGGTGCAGGGTGCAGGCGCACCCTGCGGCCGTGCGGCCCGAGCAATCTGCTCTGAAAAGGTACTGGCTTGCGACATAAGCAAAAAGGGCGGACATAGATCCGCCCAGACAGCCGATTGGCCGTGCGGCCTGAGCAACGGCCCTGCGGCCCGAGCATCTTGACGATTACGCATTTCCGAAGACAATGGCAGGCACACCAGGCAAATAAAGGGAAAATGACCGCAGTGCCACGCGACTACCAGTACTATAAGCGGGCCTTTGCCGGCTGCACGCTGCCGTTC
>LJCR01003359.1 GCA_001399705.1 Kouleothrix aurantiaca | reverse complement strand
GCGGATCGACTCGGGCGGCAGCAGCGCAGAATCAGCCACCAGGTAGCCGAACGGCACGCCTTCGAGCAGGCGCAGGCGCGCCAGCCACAGGCGCAGGTCGCGCGGCACCAGGCGCGGGCCAGGGTCGGGCGCATCGCCGCCAATGCTGGCGACCAGCTCGGCCGACACGCGCGTGACGGCTTCCACGACAAGCTGGCTCAGAACAAACTGCGCGGTGATCGTCGTGCTCATGTGGCTCTCCAGGTATCACCACAGCGGCACCAAGGACACAGAGCGAGCCTTGTTCTTTTCCCGTCTCAGTGCTCTCAGTGTCTCTGTGGTCAGAAAACTCTCGTTATGTTGTCAGGTCGAGGTTCGAATTGCCCAGCTTGTCCGCGCCCAGCGCGGCGTCGGCCACGCGGCCGGCTTCCGCTTCGAGTGCGGCACGCAGCGCCGCCACGTCGGCAGAAATGTCGCGCTGGCCGATCACGGTCGCGGGAGTTGACGCCAGCGCCGCCGCCACAGTGGGCGCGTCTTTGGTGTCGACATTCGCAAGCGCCGCGTCGATGCCCAGCCCGGTCGTCAGAATGCCGTCGCGCCGCTCGCCCGCCGCGCGGCGGAACTCGTCGCCGGGGTCGCCGGGGTCG
>LJCR01003356.1 GCA_001399705.1 Kouleothrix aurantiaca | reverse complement strand
GCGTGATCACGGCTGCGGCGCCGGGCGGCGCGGCGGCGGTGCCGGCACTCGGCGTGCAGACGATTGTGGGCAAGCGCGTAGCCATCCCGGCGAACGCCTTCCCCAATGGGCAATACCCGCCCGACGCTCAGTTCGTGGAAGACGACTGACGGCGAAATAATGCACCACGGAGACACAGGGACAGGGAGGCTGTTGCGGGTTGCAGGTTCGAAGTTGCAGGTTTGAAGGTGCAGCCTGTCATTTTATCATCTTGTCATATTGTCACCCGTTCACCCTGTCACGCACATCCCGCTGCCCCTGACCCCTACGGCATCAGCGCAGGGTTTCGGTGAGGGTGGTGGGGTGGAAGCCACTGGCAACCGCGCGATCGAGCCAGCCGGGCAGCGCGGCGACGGTGGTGGGGCGGCCGTGCATCAGCCAAATGCCGCCATTCGCCTCGTCGGGGTGCTGCGCGGCCCAATCGACCCACCCGCCGATCGAGCCGTCGTCGGCGACCCAGTGGTAGGCGTTGTAGCCATCGCGCCCAACGATGCTTAGCGTGTCGGCGGTGGCGTCGCCGTAGGGGAAGCGGAAGTATGGCCGCGACGTGACGCCAAGCGTGGACTGGATGATCTGCTCGGTCTGCGC
>LJCR01003355.1 GCA_001399705.1 Kouleothrix aurantiaca | reverse complement strand
GCCAGGGACCGAGCGCGCCGGCGCCGGGGATCACATCACCCGCCAGCTCCAGGCCGTCGCGCAGCCCAACGATCGCCTCGCGGTAGACCAGCATCACGCCGGGGCTAAAGCTGGCCTGGCCATGCGCCAGCCACTCAGCGGTGACCCGAAGCTGCTCCTCCATCCAGCGCAGCAGGCTGATCGTTGCAGCATACGGCTGGACAACCTCGGAAACGCCGAGCTTTGCCGCTTTCTTCATAATCGCCTGTGTGGCCAGTTCCGCGCCGTACACCATAAACTCGTAGGAATCCACGTCCGGCGCCGCCGGCAGCAGAAAACCCCCATCCTCACGCGGTGCCATCAACACCTCCTCGATACCCATCACCACATCCCTGGTCGCCAGCTCCAGCTAGCGAGCGCGGATCGCCGTTTCCCAAACCTCTCTCACGCGGCCAGCGTGAGCCCCGCAGGCGGCTGGCCCGCGAGTGTTTGCGCGGCCACCTGCGACGACAGATCCGTATGAACGACCAGGGCCAGATCGAGCAGCACCGCCCAGGCGTCGATCGCATCGTCATCTGCGCCGGCAACAACCGCCGGCTTGGGCGCAAGCTCGGCGTAACGCGCCTGCCACGCGCGGACATGCGCCGG
>LJCR01003357.1 GCA_001399705.1 Kouleothrix aurantiaca | reverse complement strand
GGGCATATTTAGCTAAACAGCGCGGCAAACGTGTGAAGAGCCGCCGGGTGCGTATGCATCCGGCGGCTTTCTTATGGGGCCGATTGCAGCGGTGTGGCGTGCAGGTGCTGCCAGAAGTAGAAGGTTGCGATCGTTCGGTACGGCCGCCACGGCTCGGCCATGGCGCGGATCGCCGCTGCCTTGGGCAGTTCGGCCATGCCATAGGCGCGCTGAATGCCAGCCCGCAGCCCTAAATCGTCCACGGCCCACACATCCAGCCGCCCCAGCGAAAAGATCAAAAACATCTCGGCTGTCCAGCGCCCAATGCCTTTCACCTGGCACAATTGCGCGATCACCGCTTCGTCATCCAGGTTCGGCAGCTCCTCGAGGTCGACTGTGCCACTGGCAATTTTACTGGCGAGGTCGTGCATGTAGTTGGCTTTGGCGGTGGAAAGCCCGGCCGCCCGCAGCTGCTCGAACGGTACACCCGCCAGTGCCTCGGCGTTCACCTGCTGGCCGGCGGGCAGCAGCGCCACCAGCCGCCCCATGATTGCCGCCGCCGCCTTCACCGAAATCTGCTGGCCGACAATTGCCCCCATGAGTGCGTACAGTGGCGGACGGTCGCGCTCGCGCGCCGCCAGCCCATAG
>LJCR01003358.1 GCA_001399705.1 Kouleothrix aurantiaca | reverse complement strand
GGCGCAGCATGCGCGGCTTGTACGCGCCCAGCCAGATTCCAACCGAGTGCGGCGGGAAGGGGCCGGGCTGCGCGCCACGCAGCTGGTAGTGCTCCCCGGCAAACTGCACGGGCGGGCCGGGCGCCCACAGCGCGCGGATAACATGAATTGCCTCGGCCAGCGCGTCGATCGACTCGGCCGGGCTGCGCGCCGGCCCGCCCATGCCCGCCACCGCGCCGGCAAATGCGCCCGCGCCCAGCCCTAGCTCGACGCGGCCGCCGCTCAGCACATCCAGGCTTGCCACCGCGCGGGCCAGCACCGCCGGCGGGCGCAGCGGCAGGTTGATCACATCCGGCACCAGGCGAATGCGCTCGGTCTGCGCCGCCAGCGCCGAAAGCAGCGTCCAGGTGTCGAGAAAGCGCGGCTGGTAGGGATGATCCTGCACGCCTAGCAGGTCGAGCCCGATCTGGTCGGCCAGCCGCGCCAGGTCGATGATCTGATCGGCCTGGCGGGCATCCGGCGTCAGAAACGCGCCAAACCAGAGTTCATGGCCATAATCGCCCATTGATGTTCCTTTGTACGGAGAACTGAGAACGCATAAGGGTTTAGGGTTTGGGGTTTTGGGATTGGTTCTGCAACCCGCAAACC
>LJCR01003351.1 GCA_001399705.1 Kouleothrix aurantiaca | reverse complement strand
CGCCAGCGGCTCGCTTTCGGCGTGGCTGTTCGCCGAGCCATTTGGCGCGGCCAAGCTGCTGGGCGCGGCGCTGGTGCTTGGCGGCCTGGCAACCATTCGCACGCCCGCGCGGGCACGCAGCACCAAAGGAGACTCATGAGCACGCTTGCTGTTCCTGCCGAGCGCGCCCCCGACCGGCGCGTAGGCATTGCGCTGGCCTTGCTGGCCGTCTATATCATCTGGGGTTCGACCTACCTGGCCATTCGCTATACACTCACCAGCTTCCCGCCCTTTCTGATGGCCGGGATGCGCTTTACGCTGGCGGGTACGCTGCTGCTGCTGCTGGCGGGCTGGCGGCGCGGTGCCTGGCCGACCCGCCAGCAGTGGCGCAACGCCGCGCTGATCGGCGGGCTGCTGCTGGTGACCGGCAATGGCGTGGTGGTGTTTGCCGAGCAGTGGGTCACTTCGACCATGACGGCGCTGCTGCTGGCGACCGTACCGATCTGGACGGCGCTGATGGCCGGGATCGGCGGGCGCTGGCCGCGCCGGCTCGAATGGCTCGGGCTCATTCTTGGCTTTGCGGGGATTGTGCTGCTGAACCTGGAAGGCAACCTGCGTGCCAACCCGCTCGGCGCGGCAGCAATGATCC
>LJCR01003352.1 GCA_001399705.1 Kouleothrix aurantiaca | reverse complement strand
CGGGTCTTTGCCTTTCAGAATGATTTCAAAGCCACGGAACAGCTCGGCCTTGGCCCAGGCGTTGGTCACAAAGCCGTTCTCGACTTCGACCTTGATGTCGAGGTCGCCCTCGACACGCCCAACCGGCGAGATATCCAGGGTTTGTACTGCCATCGTCGGTTCTCCTATACCACAAAGATGTCGTGCTCGACCCACTTCGGCGCCGAGTCCTTGGCCTTGGCCGCGTGAACGACGTATTTCTTCCGGTCCACGCCCTCGGGCAGATCGACCGGCACGCCCATCACTGTTTGCGTCTTGAACACGGTGCCAACCTTCAGGTCGTGGTGCGGGAACTCGGGCTCGGTGCAGCCGATGCACGGCATGCCGGCGCGGGTTTTCGACGACTGGCGGTTCCACAGGATGCGGTTGCACGGCGAGTGCGTCATCGGGCCACGGCAGCCCAGGTCGTAGAACAGGCAGCCGTTGCGCTGCGCGAACTGCGTGGTGCTGACCTTGTAGGCGAAGTGCATGTTGCGCGTGCAGCCGGTCTGCGTGAAGGTGGCGAAGAAGGTCGAAGGGCGCTGCACCTCGTCGAGCGCCAGGTCTTTGGCGCGGCCAGTAGCGACGGCGACCAGCACCTGCGTGACCC
>LJCR01003353.1 GCA_001399705.1 Kouleothrix aurantiaca | reverse complement strand
GCGAACGTGCCGACCGGCGAGCACTCGCTGCTGGGCGCGCCAAGCGTTTCGCCGCAGTTTATCGACAAAGTGCTGGCGCACTACGGGTCGCCGGCCCAGGGCACCGGCGCTGCATGGGTGGCGATGGGCCCGCGCTACGGCATCGACCCGGCCTATGCGCTTGCCTTCTTCATTCACGAATCGAGCGCGGGCACCAACCCCGGCTGGGCCGGGCTCAAGCCCGACGGCAGCAGCACGCACAACGTTGGCAATATTATCTGCGCCGGCTATGCGACATGTTTTGGCCGATTCCGCGACTACCCAAGCTGGGATGCGGGCATTGAGGACTGGTACAAGCTGATCGCCAACGAATATGTCGGCGACCGTGGCG
Source organism: Kouleothrix aurantiaca (assembly GCA_001399705.1). Classification (GTDB taxonomy): domain Bacteria; phylum Chloroflexota; class Chloroflexia; order Chloroflexales; family Roseiflexaceae; genus Kouleothrix; species Kouleothrix aurantiaca. The sequence goes on along the minus strand of LJCR01003353.1, from coordinate 258 downwards.
TGGCGACGATTGAGCAGGTTATTCCGATCTACGCGCCTTCTTTTGAGAATGATGTCGACGCCTACGTGGGCTCGGTCGTCAATCTGGCCGACGACTGGCGGCAAGGGGTTATTCGGTGATCAACGACGGCTGGTCGTCGGCGGGCGGGACGCGCAAAATTGTATTTGTGCTTGCCATCGTCGGCTTGATCTATTTGTTGCTGCAAACGCGCTCTGGCCCGGTGCGCATCAGCGCCGGGAATGGCGGCGCGGTGCCGGC
>LJCR01003349.1 GCA_001399705.1 Kouleothrix aurantiaca | reverse complement strand
GGATAAGAAGAAACAAATCTTTAGCGCCGGAGGGTGGGATAATGCGCTTGTCAAACAGGACAAAAACGCCTTTCACATTATTGTACAGGCAATTGACACAGCCTACAACTAAATTATGGTAAATGCGCAAAATCTTCTTGCCGAGCGCGAAGAAGCCCTGGCCTACCAGGGCCAGCTCATTCAGGAGCTATCTACCCCGATCGTGCCAGTGTTCGAAGGCGTGCTGGTGCTGCCCCTCACCGGCGCCGTCGATTCGCGGCGCGCCACCCAGATCATGGAGTCGGCGCTTGAACAGATCGTTGGCAACCAGGCCGATGTGCTGATTCTCGACATCACTGGCGTGCCGGTCGTTGATACCGGGGTGGCAAATTATCTGATCCAGATGGCGCGGGCGGTGAATTTGCTCGGCGCGCAGGTTGTGCTGGTGGGTATTGGCGCCGAGATCGCGCAGACAATCGTGCAGCTTGGCGTTGAACTGCGCAACATTGTCACGCGCTCGAACCTGCAGGCAGGCATCGAGTACGCGCTGCGGCAGCGCGGCTACGCCATTCAGGAAGCATAACCGCGCTCGTCGGCACCAATGTGGTAGAATGCGGCCATGAATACCCGCCTGCCACACTGTTTGTTC
>LJCR01003350.1 GCA_001399705.1 Kouleothrix aurantiaca | reverse complement strand
GCGCCGCTCGCCCCGCGCTGGCCGGCCCAGGTGCCGCCCGGTGTTGTGCTCATTCAGGCCGCCATACCCAGCGCGGCGCCCTTGCCGCCACACGCGGCCGTGCGCGTGGGCAACGAAACCGAGCAGTCGCTGGCGGCGATTGCGCGCGCCTGGGGCAGCCGGCCCGAGCAGGCCGAGGCGATTGCTGCCAAGGCCGGCGGCTCGCCGCTGTTTGCGCGCCTGGCGGCTGGCCTGTGCCCGCAGGGCACACTCACCCCCGCGAAGCTGCCCACCGGCCTCGCGGCGCTGCATCGCCACTGGTGGGAACGAATGGATGCAGCAGGTCGCCAGCTGGCCCTGCTGCTGGCGGCCAGCGCCACCCCACTCGCGCCCGAGCTGCTGGCCGAAATCGCTGGCGCGCCGCTGCGAATGGTCGAGCGATGGCTGCAGCGCTGGGAACCGTTTTTCGAGCTGATCGACGAGCAGGCGCAGTGCTACCACCCGGCCACGCGCGCGTTTGTGCGCGCCCAGCGCGACGACGATCTGGCCGAGGCGCATGGCGCGTTTGTGCGCTTTGTGCAGGCTCAGGCCGGCGATCAGTTTGCTGTCGCGCTCGAGCCGGCCCATCGCCCGCTGCTCGGCGCGCGAG
>LJCR01000335.1 GCA_001399705.1 Kouleothrix aurantiaca | reverse complement strand
GGTTGGGCGCGAGCTGTTCGGCCAGGACGACCCGACCAAGGTATTTTTTAAGGGCGCGACACAGGAAATCACCAAGGACGGCGACGAGTACGTGATGCGCCTGCCGCTGCCGCATGTCGAGATCGGCAAGGTAAGCATGACCAAGCGCGGCGACGAGCTGTTTATCGCAATTGGCAACTTCAAGCGCGACATGATTCTGCCGCTGACGCTGGCCGAGCGCCCGGCCAAGCGCGCTGTTTTCCGCAATGGCGTGCTGGAAGTGCGCTTTGGCCCGCCCGAAGCGCCGCAGCCCGCGCCGGCTGTCTAGGCGGTCGGCACTAGGTAAACGCGAAAGAACGACCGGCTGTGCTTCCCAAGCATCGCCGGTCGTTCCTTTTTGCCCTTCTGAGCGTCCAATGGTATCATTACGAAAGCAACTGCTATCGAAACAAACAGGAGCATGGGAAATGATTACCGAAGAAATGGTGCGCACGGCGCTGAAAAACGTCTACGACCCCGAGATCGGGCTGGATATAGTGAACCTCGGCCTGATCTACAACGTCGATGTGCAGGACCAGGGTAAGAAAGTGCAGATCGACATGACGCTGACCACGCCGGCATGCCCGGCAGGCCCGCAGATCATCGACCAGGCGCGGCGCGAGGTGGGCGCGCTGAAGGATGTGTTCAAAGAGCTGGAAGATGTGAGCGTGAACCTGGTGTGGACTCCGTTCTGGAACCCCAGCATGATGAGCGAGGACGCCCGCGAGGAGTTGGGCTTCTTTTAGGCCTGTGTAAAAACACCTGAATTTTTTGAATTTGAACCCTGAATTTTTTGAACTGCCCTGAATTTTTTGAAGTCGGGTTGTTCACTTGTCAGGGTATTCATCTCATTGCAGAACAGCTCCCTTTGCGTACCTCGCAAAGGGAGCTGTTTGTTTACTAAGGTCATCATGCTAGGATTCCAGAAGTCGTACCGATTCGCAGACACATCTCCAGGCGGCGCTCGGATATTGCCCTTGGTACTCCGTTGTTGGGTAACGTTGAACAGCAGCGCGGGTTATATTCTCCAAAACGTCACACTTTACTTTTAAATCACAGCCAAGACACCACGATGGCATGAGTCTGCTTGCATTCTGCCGACTGTAAACTGCTGTAATAGAAATATTCACCGCTGCATCCGTGGATCGTGCGTCGGGTCGGCATACAGAGGCGGGCAGCCGTGGGCAATCGCTGCGGGGCGCAGTTCGTAGTGCCAGGGTTCGTTGCCGTAGAGCTGGCACAGCCCGTAGGCGGCACCGCGCTCGGACAGCCACGCCATCGCATCAGCGTGGCCAATATCGATCGCGTCACCCGATACATGCGGAGACGTTTCCGCGCTGGCCACCCATCGGGCCGCTTCTGCTTCTGAGCCGTACTCGGAAATGGCCTCGCGAAGCAGTTGATTCTGGTACGCTGAGGAGCGCCAGCCACTCGTGACGAAGAACGTGACCCCGTCGTCCGCAGCATCCGCCGCCGCTTCGCGCAGCGCAGCGAGGAGCGCTGGACGGAGCTTGGCGACGCCCGGGATGTCGTCATCCAAAATGGTCGTGCCTTCGGGAACTGCGCCATCAGCCTCGCTAAGCGCACTGCGACGCTCAAGGCGAGGCATGCTTCCAGGCGGCGCGTCCTTACCCAGCACAGGCTGCGGTGCTGGTTGCGGCTGTGGTTGCTCACTGCGCGGGATGTCGATAGCTGGTGCGGCCGTCGAGGATGTGGGCGCCAGCAGCCGATGGCCGAGCGCCATGACGACGAGGAGCATGCCGACGATCAAGACGCCACAAATCCGACTGGCTGTTGTTTGTGCTTGTTTTCTGTATGTCATGCCGCCAGTCTAGGCGGCGCGATGTTGCCAGCACGTATGCGGTTTTCGATATGCCGACGATATGCGCCGGCTGGTATAATCCAAACATGCGTGTATTGATCGTCGAGGATGAACTCTATCTGGCAGAAGCCATCCGCACTGGCCTGCGCCTGCAAGCGATCGCTGCCGACATCGCCGGCGACGGCGACACTGCGCTGGAGCTGCTCAGCACCAACGTCTACGACATCGCTGTGCTCGACCGCGATATTCCCGGGCCTTCCGGTGACGAGATCGCCCGCCGGATTGTCGCCTCGGGCAGTGGCATGCCGATTCTTATGCTCACCGCTGCTGATCGGCTCGACGACAAGGCCAGCGGGTTCGAGCTTGGCGCCGATGACTACCTCACAAAACCGTTCGAATTCCGCGAACTTGTGCTGCGCCTCCGGGCACTCGACCGCAGGCGCGCCCACGCCAGGCCACCCGTGCGCGAGATCGCGGGCCTGCGGCTGGATGCGTTCCGGCGCGAGGTCTACCGCGACGGCCGCTATGTTGCACTCACCCGCAAGCAGTTCGCCGTGCTCGAAGTTCTTGTGGCTGCCGAAGGCGGCATTGTCAGCGCCGAAGCATTGCTGGAGCGGGCATGGGATGGGAACGCCGACCCATTCACTAACGCCGTGCGTATCACGGTCTCGGGGCTGCGTAAACGGCTCGGCGCACCCTGGCTGATCGCCACCGTGCCAGGCGTTGGCTACCGCATCGACACAGCACCCGGCAGCGGGCGCGAGGGAGGCGACTGTGGATAGAGGCCCTGGTTTGAGTGTTCGCCTGAAACTCGCACTCAGCTACGCCGGCTTGCTCATGCTCACAGGCGCTGTGCTGCTCGCAGTTGTATGGGTGTTCCTGCTGCGCTACGTCCCGCACGATGCAATCGTAGTCTCCGCCCTCGACGTACCCTCCAATTTTATCGAACCCGCCGATCTGTTCATTCCCGGCCGGTACGATCTTTGGCGTGCGTTTGCTCCGAAGGCTGGCGCAGCAATGGGGTTTCTGCTGGTATTCGGCCTGGTGGGAGGATGGTTTCTCGCCGGCCGTATGCTCGCGCCCCTGGCGCGCATCACAGATGCCACGCGCCTGGCCGCAACCGGATCCCTGTCACACCGAATTCAATTGGAAGGCCGCAGCGATGAGTTCCGCGAGCTCGCCGATGCCTTCGACGCCATGCTCGCGCGGCTTGAAACGCACGTTGCCGAGCAGCAGCGCTTCGCCGCCAACGCCTCCCACGAGCTGCGCACCCCGCTTACAACACTCAGCCTGGCGATTCAATTGTACGACCGGCAAGCCAGCATGACGCCGGCGCTGGCCGATATTACGCGCACCGGCATTGCGCAGCTGCAGGCGCTCGTCGATCGCGTGCTGGCCTTTGATCTTGGGCTGGCGCCGCCTGCCGCCGAGCAATCGCCGCCGATCATGCCGGTGCGCCTGCTGCCCCTGCTGGAAGAAATTATTGAATCGTACCAGCCGATTGCGTCGGCGAAGGGCGTGTATTTCGACATGCATGTGCCGCCCGAGCTGACCGGGGTGGCGCACATTCCAAGCCTGGGCCGCGCGCTGCACGAGGTGGTTGACAATGCAGTGCGCTACAGCGAGGGTGGGCGCGTGACGCTCGCCGCACAGCTGCACGACGGCCATGCGCTGCTCAGCATTTCCGACGAAGGGCCGGGCATCCCGTATGAAGAGCGCGACCGGCTATTTGAGGCGTTCTATCGCGGCAGCGGCGCGCGGGCACTTTCGGCCACGCCGGGCACGGGCCTGGGCCTGAGCATCGCGCGGCGCGATATCGAGGCGCTGGGCGGCCGGATCTGGCTGGAAGAAAGCAGCCCGCACGGCTCGACGATCTGTGTCGCCATTCCTGCCGCCAGCCTGGATGATGTGCCGGTGTACGAGGGCTTGCGCGAGCGCCTTGTGAATGCGTGACGGTTGGCGGTTTTGGGGCAAAAAAAGAGGCGGGTGATCCCAGGGTGGATCGCCCGCCTTGTGTTTTGAGGTTTAGCCTATGCGCCGACTTCGCGAGACATCAGCACGCGCGGAGGAAGATGATTGGCTACCTGCCGGGCTAAAATCTCCTCGTCGAAACATTCGCCGGCATGCAGGCAGCTGAGTGCCCAAAGATGATTGAGATGAAGCCGGGTAAAAATGCGACCATCGCCCAGCTCGCGATCAGCTAGAATCTGCGGAAGGAGCCGGTCAATCAATACGTCCAGCTCAACAACAGACATAGGATGCTTCCTCTCGCAACGAATGCAGGCGGCGCTGCCCGCCTAACTATAACAATTGTAAACGCAGGCACAGAAATCTGGTCTATTTTAACACAATTTGTACCCGTGTCTAGTAGGTCGATCCTGCTTGCCTGTCAGCTGCGGCGCATTGTTTCCTCAGCTCAAGTCGCGGTATAATAGGCCGCGTGAGCACCGAAACGGCGAGCCAACAACCGAAGATC
>LJCR01003354.1 GCA_001399705.1 Kouleothrix aurantiaca | reverse complement strand
GCGTTGCGCAGGTAGCCAACCGAGGGGCAGAGCATCTGCAGGCCGTGGTGGCTTTCGTGCGGCCGCCCGCCCGACGGCGCGCCAGCGTAGTCGGGCAGCTCCTCAGCGGCGCAGCGCACCGTCATGCCAAAGCCGTTGCCCACGCGAATGTTGCGCACGCGCTGCACAAAGCCCGGCGCGAGGTGCTCGTCGCCCACCAGATCGAGCAGCGTGGTCCACACGTGCGCGTTCGAGATCACCAGCGGCGCGGTGTAGCGCACGCCGTCCTCGGTCTCGACGCCCTCGGCCACGCCGCCCTTCACCAGAATGCGCCGTACCGGCGCGCCCAGCACGACCTTGCCGCCAGCCGCCTCCAGCGAGCGCGCCATCGCCTGCGTGAGCATGCCGCTGCCACCCTTGGGGTGTTTTGCGCCGCTCTGGTGCATCATCGCGTACCAGCCGAAATGATCGCCCGACGCAATCTCATCCGGCGGCGGCCCCGACTGCGCGCCCAGCCAGGCCATAAACGCGCGCATTGGCGCGCTCTCGAACGTTTCGTCGATCAGCTGGCCGTAGGGCGCGATCAGCTTGCGCACCGACTCGAGCGAGCCGCCGACGCCACCGGCGCGCATCTGTGCGCCAGCCATGC
>LJCR01003348.1 GCA_001399705.1 Kouleothrix aurantiaca | reverse complement strand
GCGGGATTTCCTCGAAAAAGCCGCGCAGCAGGAACATGTTGAACGCCGTGCCGGCTGAGTAGACCACCACCAGGCCCCAGCGGCTGTTCAGCAGGTGCAGCTGCTTGGCCAGCACAAACTGCGGGATGATCAGCGTCAGCGCGGGCACCATCATCGTGCCGAGCATGGCGTAGAACAGCACGTTCCGGCCAGGGAAATCCCAGCGCGCAAAGGCGTAGGCCAGCATCGATGAGAGCACCACCGTGATAAACGTGGAGCTGACCGACACGGCCGCGCTGTTGAAGAAATACAGCCCGAAATGATTTGTCGTCAGCGCGCGCTGGTAGTTCTCAAGTGTCGGCGCGCTGGGGATGAGGCGCGGCGGCAGCTCCAGCACAAAGGCGTGCGACTTGAACGAGGTGCTGATCATATACAGAAACGGCACCATCATCACCAGCGCGCCGAACGATAGTATTGCGTAGCGCGTGATATTCCACCAGTTCGAAGTTCGTGTCAGCATAGACGTTTCCGATAGGTATCCACAGATTACGCAGATTACGCAGATTTTTGAACAAAGGAAAGTTGAAAATGCCTGCTTATACACATCAGGGTTTAATCAAATACGTTATTTCAAAATATATTTAGTAATC
>LJCR01003345.1 GCA_001399705.1 Kouleothrix aurantiaca | reverse complement strand
CTATAATGGCCTGCTGAAAACTTCGTATCGTTACCACGTGAAAGAGAACGCCCATGGCAAGCGCAGAAGATATTGGCCGCTACCGGACGAACTGGCAGGACGAGATCGAGAGTGCCGCGCTGTACCAGGCAATTGCCGACCACGAACAGCAATCGCAGCTCGCCGAGGTTTACCGCCGCCTGGCCGCCACCGAAGAGCAGCACGCCCAGTTCTGGGAAGCGCAGCTGCGCGCGGCCGGCCAGGCAATACCCCAGCGCCAGCTGGGCTGGCGCACGCGCACGCTGATCTGGCTGAGCCGGCGCTTTGGCCCGCAATTTGTGCTGCCCACCATCTCTTCGCTCGAACAGGCCGACGACACTGGCTACCGCGCGCAGCCCGAAAGCCGCGCCACGCCCATGGCCGCGCAGGAGCGCTCGCACTCGCGCCTGATCCAGACGATTGTGGGCGGCATGCGCGGCGGCATGGAAGGCAGCGCGATCGCCCAGCTTGAGGGGCGGCACCGCGCCGCCAGCGGCAACGCCCTGCGCGCGGCGGTGCTGGGCGCGAGCGACGGCCTGCTTTCGAACTTCAGCCTGGTGATGGGCGTGGCCGGCGCAGAGATGAATGGCAGCGGCGTGCTGGTCGCAGGGC
>LJCR01003342.1 GCA_001399705.1 Kouleothrix aurantiaca | reverse complement strand
GTCGGCCAGCAGGGCGCGGGTGCGCGAGCCGCCGCCGTCGATGCCAAGAAGAAGTTCGGTCATAGTGTGTGTTCCGATTAATGCTGTACGACGAAGGACGAACGACGAACGGTTTGTTTTAACCGCAAGACGCGCGAACGGCGCGAAGATGTTTGCAAGTTGCAGGTTTGCAGGTTGCACGTAGGGGCGAAGCTTGTCTTCGCCCTGAACGACGGAAAATTGACCCGCAAGGCGCGCGAACGGCGCGAAAATGTTTGCAAGTTGCAGGTTTGCAGGTTGCACGTAGGGGCGAAGCTTGTCTTCGCCCTGAACGACGGAAAATTGAACCGCAAGGCGCGCGAACGGCGCGAAGATGTTTGCAGGTTGCAGATTTGCAGGTTGCACGTAGGGGCGAAGCTTGTCTTCGCCCTGAACGACGGAAAATTGAACCGCAAAGCGCGCGAAGGTTTACGGATTTACGATTGACGATTGACGATTTGCGATTATTCCTTCCCAAGTGATGATCTCCCGTTGCCGACAGGTTCTTGGTTCTGCGGTTCCGCAGTTCCACGGTTCTGAGTTCTGCCCGGCTCACCCCATCACCCTGTCACCCTTTCATCTTGTCCTCGCCGCGCGCCAGCGCAATCGCAT
>LJCR01003344.1 GCA_001399705.1 Kouleothrix aurantiaca | reverse complement strand
CCTGCGCCCCAGATCGTCAGCCTCCAGCCCGGGTGCTGCGGCGCGACGCGGGCAAAGGCGCGCAGCAGCACATCAAAGCCTTTCTGCTCGACCAGGCGGCCAAACGCCACCAGCGTGTGCTGCTCGCGCCGGGCAAGCGCCGCCCGCCGCCCCGACAGCGGCGAGCGCACCGGGTTGGGAATCACGCGGGTGCGGGCGCGAATGGGCGCGCTGAAAAAGCTCGTCACATCTTCGGTTTGCACCACCACGCGCGCGGCGCGGCGGTACAGCACCCGGCGCAGCAGCTCGCGCACGCGCCCCATGCGGTGGTGGCGCGGGTTGTTGCGCTCCGACACAATCGCCGGGATGCCGAGGCCAAACGCGCTGATCAGCACCAGCAGGTTCATCTCGTCGATAAACGAGATCAGCGCGTCGGGCTGCGCCGCCCGAATGGCCCGGCGCACCGCGCGAGCGCGCGCCCAGTTCCGCTCGATCGCATGAAGCGCCGACGCCGACGGCCCGGTCTGATCGAGCGCGGTGTAGTGGATCGCCGGGTCAAGCGCATAAAATGGCGCTTCGCGGGCCGGCGCCAGCGTCACGATCGCAATCTCGTTGCCGACGCTGGCCCAATAGTTTGCCATGGTCGAAAGC
>LJCR01003346.1 GCA_001399705.1 Kouleothrix aurantiaca | reverse complement strand
GCCCTCGGCCACCACCACGATGCTGTCGCGCCGGCCCAGCTCGCGGCCCATGCGCAGCGCCTGGCACATGTCGTCCTGCCAGTGGCCAGCGGCGGGCGGCAGCTCGGGAATGAACACCCAGTCGGCGCCGCCGGCGATCGCGCCCATCAGCGCAAGGTAGCCGCAGTTGCGGCCCATCACCTCGACCACAAAGGTGCGCTGGTGGCTGGCGGCCGTGCTGCTGATCGCGTCAATCGCCTCGGTGATGCGGTGCAGCGCGGTGTCGGCGCCAATCGTCATGTCGGTGCCAACGAAGTCGTTGTCGATCGAGCCGACCAGCCCGGTGATGTAGAGCGCGGGGTGGCGCGCGGCCAGCTCGGCGCTGATCTCGCCAGTGGCGACCAGCTCGTCGAGCAGGCCGGGCCATTCCTGGCGAAACAGGTTTGCGCCCGTCAGGGTGCCGTCGCCGCCAATCACCACCAGCCGGTCGATGTTATGCGTAAGCAGGTTGGCCGCAGCGCGCAAACGGCCCGCGCGCGTGCGAAAGGCCGGGCAGCGGGCAGTGCCGATGATCGTGCCGCCGCGCTGCAGAATGCCGCCGACGGAATCCCAGCTCATCGGGCGGATGCGCTCGCCGCCATCGACCATGCC
>LJCR01003343.1 GCA_001399705.1 Kouleothrix aurantiaca | reverse complement strand
GTGGGGGGCACGATCTGGTGGTGTATAGCAAGCTGCGCGGCGAGTAACCTTGGAGATGAGATCCACAGATTTCACACGTGGCGCAGATTATTGCTGTTGAGCGCATTCTGTGAAATCTGCGCAATCTGTGGATTGATTACCGTCGCCGGAGTTGCGCCAGGCGTGCCAGCACGCGTTCGGCCAGGGCGCGCAGGCGTTGCTCGCGCGTGGCGGGGAGCGGCTGCCCGCTGTAGCGTGCCGCGCCCAGCAGGTCGGTTATTTCGTCGAGGGCGGGGGGCTCGCCGGCCTGCGGGGCAAGCAGCCGCCCATACTCGCGCAAGGTTGCGCCGGGCGGCCAGGGAATGCCGGCGCGCGCGCCGCCGCGCTCAAGCTGCGCCTGAATGTCGAGCGCCAGCGCCCGCTGCTGGCGCGGCCGGCCTCGCCACCACAGCGCCGCCGATAGCGCAGCCACCAGCGCCAGCACGCCAGCCCAGATCCACGGCCCGCTCCTGTCGCGCGCTTCGGCGGGGGCTGGAGCCACTGGCACGGGCGTGGGGAATTCGGGCTCGCCGCCGCCGCGCACGGGCAGCGGGCGAATCGGCGTTGGCTCGAAGGGCAGCCAGCGCCCGTCGATATACAGCTCGGCCCAGG
>LJCR01003347.1 GCA_001399705.1 Kouleothrix aurantiaca | reverse complement strand
ATCGGAGTATTATCCATTCGCGTTCTTATCTCATTCTTAGCGCGCCATCGGCACAGGGCAGCGATTGCGGGCGCCAGATTGTAAACAGTTAGCAGATGAGATCTGCGGCAGAAATGCGAGAATCGCCGCGCATTGGCGCCGATCGCTTGATACAGTAGCCAGAAATGCATTATACTCCATAGCACAGGAGAATGCCAGCAGGAGCTACCATGCGTCTCACCGAACTTGTTGAGCAAACCGGGCCGGAACGCTACCGCTGCGGGGTGTGCCAGTGGCGCTGCGAGCTTGGCCCCGGCGAGGCCGGGCACTGCCAGGTGCGCGTGGGCGCGCCCGAAGGCATTGAGGTGCTGAACGACGGCATGATCAGTGCCGCGAACTTTGCGCCGGTTGAAGACTTTCGCTTGTGGCATTTCTTCCCTGGCACGCAGGTGCTGGCGGTTGGCAGCTGGGGCTACGCCTTCCCGGCCGATCAGCAGCGCGGGCAGTATGGCGCGCTGCCCGACGACGAAAGCAAGCGCCGCCAGCTTGCGCCCGAGCGCGCCGCCAACGTGGCGCTTGAGCGGCTGGCGCGCGGTGTGGTGTGGAGCTTCAGCGACCCTTCGGTTTCGCTCGGATATGTTTCCGACCTGC
>LJCR01003341.1 GCA_001399705.1 Kouleothrix aurantiaca | reverse complement strand
GGATGTGCCAGCAGCGCGCAAAGGGCGCTGGCAGCGGCTGCGCGCCGGTGAGGTAGGCGATCTCGCGGTCGAGCTGGGCCGCGCCAAGCTGCATTGCCAGCCCGGCCACCAGGTGCGCGCGGATCACCGCCGGGTCGGGCTCGTATAGATAACCCTGTGGCTCGGCCAGCGGCGGGGCAGGCGGCACAGCGCCGTGGGCGCGGAACAGGGTGTGGATGGGCGCGCCGGGCACAAGCAGCGTAGCGCGGCGGCCGGGCTGCCCCAGCGGGCCAAGCCAGATCGCCGCTTCTTTCAGCTTGCCGCCCACCGAAATAAATTCGCTCTCGAACGGCGTGCCGCCCAACTGCTGCACAAGGGAATTCAGATCATCGTCGGACACGCCCGGCGCGGCTTTCATGCCAATGGCCGGGGTGTGCTGCTGCCACTGCGCCAGCAGCGCCACTGGCGGCTGGTACCCGGCCAGCGCAAACACGCGCCGGCCCGCGCTGCGCCGCGCCGGGTCGAAAAAGATCGCGTCGGCGGCGGGCGGCGGCTCGCGCTCAAGATCAGCGGCAACAGGCGTCACGCGCCCGGCCAACCCGGCGGCGCGGGCATTGGCTGCCGCCATCGCCAGCCGCAGCGGGTCGCGATC
>LJCR01003340.1 GCA_001399705.1 Kouleothrix aurantiaca | reverse complement strand
GTTCCACACAATTAGCGCCGAAAGCAAACGATTCTGCCACAGAGCGCACGGAGAGCACTGAGTAGAGAACCAAGTTCTCTGTGCGCTCTGTGGCCAATACTTCTGCGCTTTGCTCAGCGCATAGCGTCCGGCAGCCGCGCAAAGGCAGTTGCCGGCTTTTTTTGTTGGAAAGGATGCAACGATGGATCTTCAGCTTGGTGGGAAAGTGGCGATTGTCACTGGCGCGAGCCGTGGGATTGGCGCGGCGATTGCGCGCACGCTGGCCGGGGAAGGGATGCGCGTGGTGCTGGCCGCCCGCTCAGCCGAGCAGCTCCATGCGCTGGCGGCGACGCTGCCGGGTGAGCCGCTGGTGCACGCGTGCGACCTGCGCCACCCCGACGCGCCCGACGCGCTGGTGGCGGCCACGGTTGCGCGCTTCGGCCAGCTCGACCTGCTGGTGAACAATGCTGGCGCAACCAAGCGCGGCGATTTTCTGGAGTTCGCGGATGCCGATTGGGCCGATGGCTTTGCGCTCAAGTTCTTTGGCGCGATGCGCTGCTGCCGCGCGGCCTGGCCGCACCTGCAAGCCTCGCGCGGCGCGATTGTGAACATCGTTGGCGTGGGCGGGCGCACCGCCAGCGCGGAATTTGCG
>LJCR01000334.1 GCA_001399705.1 Kouleothrix aurantiaca | reverse complement strand
AGCCGAGCCAGCGCCCGCCCCGCCCGGCGTTCAGTTCCGCGCGCCCGAGGGCTGCCCAAACTGCGGCCACCCGCTGCAGTTCGCCACGCTGGCCGGCTACCGCGTGGCCTACTGCGAGCACTGCAAATACCGCCACCAGACGCTGGCGAGCGGGCCGCGCCGCTAGGCTGCAACAAGCCAGGCCGCGCGCCCGTCATACTAAAGAGCGGCGGCTCACGCCGAAGGAGAATACACATGGCAGCAGAAGATTTCCGCAGCGACGTGCGCGCGCTGCTCCAGCAAATGTTGGCCGAGGCGAAAACCACGCCCAACAGTGATGTAATGCTGGAAGTATATGTTGAAGAATTCGTGCGCCTGCATGGCGATTACGCGCACCAGATGCTGAACGAAGTGTTCAACGACGCGCGCACCCGCATCGACGCGCGCCTTTCGCCCGACCCCATCCGCCAGACGATTGCCACGGTGCAGACGACCGTGCAGGATGTCTGGAAGATCTTCACGCAGACGATCTCCGGGTCGGGCGGGCCACCGTCTTCCGGCCAGGGCTAGCTGCTTGATTCGGGCAGCACGGCCAGCACCTCGATTTCCAGCCGCGCGCCAAGGGCCAGCCCGTTCGCGCCAAACGCGCTGCGCGCCGGCAGGTGCGCGCTGAAGAATGTGCGATACACTGCGTTCATGGCGGGCCACTCGGCCATATCCGCCATCATCACCGTGCACTTCACCACATCGCCCAGCGTGGCGCCGTGGCGCGCCAGCACCGCGCGAATGTTTTCGAGCGCCTGGCGCGTTTCGGCCTCAACGCCGCCCGGCACCAGCTTCAGCTCCGCGTCGGTGCCGAGCTGCCCCGAAAGGTACAGCGTGCGATCCACCAGCACGGCCTCGGAAAATGGTAGCGTGGCGGCGGCTCCTGGCGCGGCGAAATACGTGACCTTGCTCATCAATCCCTCCTGCAGGCGCGAAGTATTCCAGGCACAGCCGAGCCCGGGCTGTTATTGTACCCCGCAATGCTCCCAGCACCTTCAGGCCCGGCTGTTTCGCAACAGGCGCCCTACACGCCCTGGACGCGTGCCAGCAGGTTGGTTGTTTCAGCCAGCGACACCAGCAGGCTAAACAGGTCGGTCTCGGTGATCATGCCCACCAGCTGCTGCTCGCTGTTCAGCACCGGCAAGCCGCCGATTTTGTAGCGCACCATCAGGGTGGCCGCCTCGGTAAGTGGCGTGTCGGGCGTGACGGCGACAACGTCGCGCTGCATGATCTCGGAAACTTCGATCGCCGCCTGAACGTAATGTGCTGCCGCCAGCAGAAGATCGCGCTCGGCCACAATGCCCAGCAACTGGCCGCGCCAGTCGGCAACCGGCAGGTGATGAACGCTGCGCTCCTGCATCAGGCGCAGCGCTTCGTGATGGGTTGTTTCGGGTGAGATAGTAACAACAGGAACGCTCATTCGATCGGAAACACGCATGGCCATGCTCCTTCCTTGGCGCCGATGGCTGCGCGCAGCCGTGGCGGCGCATGCTTGTGCGCGAACGTTGCTACGGTTACTAGCGATCATACGCGCACCACGGGTGGCGCGCGGGAAGAAACAGCAAGCGCTGGTGAACAAAGCGTAATAAAAGGCCCGCGCCCATGGCATCCTCTGCCGCAGGCGCGGGCCTGAATGTTTGGCGACGTGCGAGCGATTATTTCGCCACAGTCACCGCCGCAACAGTGGCCCATGCGCTGGCGTTGCCGGCGTAGTCGAGCGCTTGCACGCGCAGCACATACGCTCCCGGCGCCAGATCGGGCACGGCCAGTTCGGGGGCCGCTACCTGCGCCTCAGCGGTGCCATTCGGGTCGGCGCCAAGGTACACGAGGTAGCGCGCCACGCCCGAGGCGGTATCGGTGGCGGGCGGCCAGCGCAGCGTAGCCGGCTGGCCGGCGCGCAGCTCTTGTTTCCCAATCGCGGCCGGCGTGCTCGGCGCGGTAGTGTCGTAGCCAATCGGGCCGAAACTGGCGAGCTGCGGCGCGCCGGCCGCATCCCAGTAGCGCACATGCAGCGTGTGCAGGCCCTCACCCGCCCACGCGCCCTGCACATAGCCCGCGCTCGCGTCGCTGAACTGCGGCGCGTCACTGCTCGGCGCAAGATCCCAGCCCTGGCTAAAGGCGTGCGCGCCGTCGGGAAGCTGAAACTCGATCCGCTCGTCGGTTTTGTACCAGTGCTCGGCTTGCGCGGCGGTGCGGAACTGCACCTGCGTGATCGGCGCGGCGCGCTCGCCCGTGGCAGTGAGTTTTTCGCCACCGTGCTGGTTGCAGCCACCAATATCGGGGAGATCATAGCCCTCGGCAAAGCTCAGCGGCACCGATTTGCGCCCGCTCGCGGCGATGCCATGGCCAGTGAAGGCGGTGAAATGCAAGTGCGGCAAACCATGGGCCGCGCGCTCGCCGGCGTAGCCAATCACATCGCCGCGCTTCACCGCGCGGTCGAGCCTAGTCGACACGGCGCTGTCCATGTGGGTATACATGGTGTAAAACCCGCCCCCGTGCGACAGGATCAGCGTGCCGCTTTTCGCCGTCCACGACCAGATCGCGCCATCGGCAGCGGCGTGCACCGGCGCGCCAAATGTGCGGCCATCAGCGTTCACCATGTCGAGGGAGAAGCGATCCCAGCTGTTATGCGAGCCACAGCCGTAGCCCTGGATGATCTTCCAGGTTTCACCCGGCGGAATGGGAAGCGAAAGGGACGGCGCAGCGGAGGCCGGGGCAGCGGGCGAGGCGAAGGCGAGAACGGGTGCGAGAACAAGCAGAAAAAGAAAGAAATGAATTCGGTTGAGAGCGGGATGCTGGCTGTGTTGTGATGCGTCGGTGTGCGAACGTGGCACATGCGGCGATCGGGGCATGCAACCTCCTGGGCTTGCAGAATACGTGGTTGGCGCGCAAGGCCGCCAACGGTCGCGGAGGATACCACGGCTGCATGCAATAGTCAAATTTCTGTAAATACGCTCGTTCGCTCGATGTGATGATGCCGCGCTGCACGCGGAAAAATCGCATACACCCGTGCTCAGAATTGCGTTGCCGCCAGCGCACCTGCGCTCACAGGCACGCATGGACAATACAGCATCCCCATGCGCAAATCGCTCGCAAGCAGCGGGGAGTGAGACAGGCCATCGTATGACACAGATACATACGTTTCTTCATAAGAAAATGAATGCGCTGATGCTGGCATGGGGCTGAAGCGACAGTTTATTCATCGCATTGCAAAGCCCTTGAAAGCCGCTTTTCAGCACTGTGGTGCCGCTAAATGCCTATACGTATGTATAAAAATTGTAATCCTGCGCCCCGCTAATTCTATTGCGGCGCCAATGTGCAGCCTATATACTCAAATCGGCGCTACCAGCCTACATTAAATTCAACATTACAGTCATGTCGATTGTGCCTCGGCAAAGGGGTACTGCCAATGCGCCTTTTTCGTGAGCTGCGCTCACATTTGCAATATAAGATCATCCTTCCCTTTCTGCTGCTGACGCTGGTGGTGGCGCTGGCCGGTTCGGCCGTGGCGTTTTTCTTTATCACCAGTAATGCCCAGGAACGGCTCAACAACCAGCTCGCTCAGGCCGCCCGCGTCGTGAACGACCGGCTGGTGCAGCAGGAAAGCGAAAACCTGGTTTCGCTGCGCGTGATCGTGTTTGCGCAGGCGAACCCGCAGGCGAACGCCCCTGCCGTGGCCGACGCGCTTGCTGCCAACGACCGCGCCAGCCTGGAGCGCGCGCTCGACCCGTATTTCCGCATCGGCAGCCAGCGCAGCAGCCAGCGCATCGATCGCATGATCGTGTTCAACACCAGCGGGCGCGCGCTGATCGACTGGGAGCATCTACCTAATCAGCCCGACGCGCGCACAAGCCACCCCGAGCGCTCGGTGCAGGAGCTCTGGTTTGTGCCGCGCATTCTGGCCGGCCAGCAAGACGCGCGCGGCGACAAATACGCCGGCCTGCTTCAGCTTGGCGACGAAAGCACGCGCTACCTCTTCACCGTCGCACCCGTCGAGCAGAACGGCAAAATCGTGGGCGGCATTCTGGTTGCCACCCAGCTCGATACGCTGCTGCAAGACATGCGCGAGCAGTCGCAAGCCGCTATTCTGGCGCTGTACCAGGCCGAAGACGGCGTTGCGCTGGAAAGCACACTGCCAGCCACCAACGGCCTGGCCGAAATGAACATCCGGCGCGACCTGATCGACAGTATTCGCGGCCTGGAAGAAAATCAGCAGCAGGCGATCTTCGACGTTGTTTCGGTGAACCAGCGCGAATACCAGTTTGCCTATGCCCCGCTGCGCGTGCGCAGCGGGGC
>LJCR01003338.1 GCA_001399705.1 Kouleothrix aurantiaca | reverse complement strand
CGGCAGGTAGCGCTCGCGGTCGCCCGGTGGGAGCTGCTCGTCGCGCAGCGCGCGCGCAAAACCGCGAATCGAGGTCAGCGGCGACTGGATCTCGTGCGAGACGTTTGAAATGAACTCCTGGCGCATTTTCTCAAGCTGGTCGAGCTCCAGCGCCACGGCGTTCACGCTCTGCGCCAGCGTGCCAACCACGCCCATCGGCTGGTTGTTCTCAAGCCGCACGCTGAAATCGCCCTTGGCAATCCGTTCCAGCGCCTCGACAATCGGGCGGAACATGCCTAATTCCTGGCTGCGGCGCACCGCGCCGGGCGTATGCATCAGCACATACACCACGGTCGCGGCCAGCAGCAGGCCCAGCAGCGCATTCAGTAAGTGCGCGGCCAGCGCGGGCGGCGTGTAGCCGATCTGAGTGTACAGCCAGCCCGTGATGAAAAAGGCCACCGCGATCATCGCCAGCAGAAAGCCGAAGGCGGCCAGCGTGGCCAGAATGCCGCGCCCAATTTCGCGCGTTGTGCTGCGGCGCTTCATCGGCTGGCCTCGGCGCGGTAGCCCAGCCCGCGAAATGTGCGGATCCTGAAGGCGAACTGCGCTTCGGGGAAGCGCTCGCGCAGGCGATTGATATGCACGTCGAGCGT
>LJCR01003339.1 GCA_001399705.1 Kouleothrix aurantiaca | reverse complement strand
ATCCTGCTCCACGCCATTGCCGAGCCGCTGCGCACCATCGCCGCCAATGATCACGGCCGCCGCGCCGTTCTGCAGCTTGCCGATGCGCTTCTGGAGCGCGGTGCGCTTGGCGTCTTCCTCGGTGGCGCTAAAGGCCGCGCGCAGCTTGCTGATCTGGCGCTGGATGGCGCGCGGGTCGCCTTTCCCGCCAATAATGCCCAGGTACGAGCGATCGGCCCATGCGCGGCGCGCGTGCCCCAGGTCGGCGGGGCGCAGGCCGCGCAGGGTGTCGCCAGCGGCTTGCAGCAGCGGGCGGCCGCCGGTAAGGAGTGCCAGCTCTTCCAGCGCCATGGCTTGCTCGGCGGTGCCGCTGCCGGGCGTTTGAACCGCCGCCACCTGCAGATCCTTGTGCGCGCGCGCCGCGCCCAGCAGCATCGCAATGGCCTGGTCGGAAAGCTTGTTGGCGACGACGAGCACTGCCGGGTACTTCTGCTCGAACACAAGATCGAACAGCGGCATGAGCTGGCGCGCGTCGTCGATCTCAAGGTCGGTGAGCAGAATCGCGGGCTCGGTCAGCTCGGTGCGGTAGCGCGCCTGGTCGGCGACGAGGTGGGGCGAAAGCAGGCCGCCGGCCCAGTAGCTGCCTTCGATAT
>LJCR01003337.1 GCA_001399705.1 Kouleothrix aurantiaca | reverse complement strand
CCGCAATTGGCAGCCAGGGAATGCCCGCCAGGCCGGTGAGGGCCAGCAGCGCCAGCACAATCGCCGCTGCCGCCAGCATCTGGCTGGTGCTCAGCCGCCGCCCACGTCGTCGGGACATTCCTGCCTCCTTACGAGCGGTTCGCCAGCGCGAAGATCAGCTCAGCCTCGCAGGCCAGCTGCCCATCCACTGTCGCCACGCCTTTGCCTTTGCCAATGCCCATGCGAATTTTGTCGAACTGCACCTCCAGGCGCAGCGTGTCGCCGGGGCGCACCATACGCTTGAAGCGCACTTTGTCCAGCCCGGCGAACAGGCCGATCTTGCCGGCATTTTCCGGCAGCACCAGCGCGGCGACGCAGGCCGTCTGGGCCAGCGCCTCGACGATCAGCACGCCCGGCATCACCGGGTAGTCGGGGAAGTGGCCCTGGAAGTAGGGCTCGCCGATCGACACCTGTTTTTCGCCAACCGCGCGCACGCCCGGCTCAAGCTCGACGATCCGGTCGATCAGCAGAAACGGGTAGCGGTGCGGGATGATGTTCATGATCTCTTGCGCGCTGGGCGTGGCCATGGGCAGTCCTTTTATATGTTGCGCTATCGGCGGGCGGCTGGATGCGCCCCTGGTAGCATTGGTCGC
>LJCR01003336.1 GCA_001399705.1 Kouleothrix aurantiaca | reverse complement strand
TGCCCGCAGCGGTGTTTGTGCCCGCTTCGTTGCGCCTTCCATCAGCTGTGAGCGTTCGTTTGTATCGAAGGAGGAGCGTTCCACGTGGCGCGTCGAATAGCCATTTCTTGATGCAATCAGTCGTGTGACGCGCCGCGTGGTGCGCGACGAGCATCGCTTGGCCGCAGCGTTTGGTTTTCGAGACGTGCGTGTCGTGGGAGCGGCGCGTATCGTTGAAGCGAAATCGGCACGGCTCTAAGCGCGTGTGAAGAGGAAGAGTGACCGCATTCGCGACAGAATAGGCGTTGATGATGGAATGACGCGCAGGAACAAGCCGTAGGAAGGCGCGCAACTGCACAACGAGCGGTGAGTGGTTGACAGTGCCTTGCCGGAATCGATGGGTGGACAGTCGCGATTGAAGATCAAAGCCGTCGGAAAGGAATTTGAGCCATCGAGAATAGATAATGAGGCTGCCGGAAAGGAATTCGAGCCGCCGATAATAGATAACGAAGTCGCCGGAAAGGAATTCGAGCCGCCGATAATAGATAACGAGTCGTCGATAATCGATAACGAGGTCGCCGGAAAGGAATTCGAGCCGCCGATAATAGATAACGAGTCGGCAGAAAAGACTTTGAGCTTTCAAGAAAGAATATC
>LJCR01003334.1 GCA_001399705.1 Kouleothrix aurantiaca | reverse complement strand
ACGCTTGCTTGCGCGGCCGGCCCAAGTGCGGCATACACCTCGATATTCGGGATTCCAGTGCTGCGAAACGCCGTCGCAAGATCGCCCCACGCGCTTGTGGTAGCCGCCACTGGCCCGTCGCCAAAATCGAAGGTGCGGGTGCGCGGCGCGGCAATGCTCACCAGCCGGCCATGCTGGCGCACCATGCTCGGCTGCGGCAGGCTTTCGATTGCGGTGCTGGCAGTGCCCCACGACACCCCGCCAGGCCTGAAACGCCAGCGTGAGATGCTGCGCGCCGGGCAGCTGCTCGGCCAGGTAGCGCGCCAAGCAGTCCGACGGTACGACATCAAAGCCCACGCCCGGCATCATCATGATCCCGGCGGCGCGCGCCTGAACATCGCGCCCGGCCAGCGCCTCAAACACCGCCACCTCGCCGGTAATATCGAGGTAGTGCGCCCGCGCGCGCAGGCAGGCCTCGGCCATGGGGCGGGCGGTTTCGGTGAATGGTCCGGCGCAGTGCAGCACCACCGCAACGTCGCGCAGAGCGGCATCCAGCGCTGTGGTGTCGTCAAGCGGCGCCACGCGAAATGAGCAGCCCAGCTCCGTCGCCAGCCGCGCCAGCGCGGCTGGCGACGGAGCTGGGCTGCTCATTTC
>LJCR01003333.1 GCA_001399705.1 Kouleothrix aurantiaca | reverse complement strand
GGGATGGCCAGCGAGCGGATCTGGTCGTTCGGGCTGGGCTTGTGGGCGCGGTTGTGCGCCTCGACGGCGCGCAGGATGGCGCGCATCGCCAGGTAGGCATTCACGCTGCCCGAGACATCGGCCGGCACGCGCATGGTCGGCGCGACGATCATATAGCGCAGGCGCGCGCTCTTGGTTGGCAGCACCAGCGCCTGCCCCACCAGCAGCTCGCCATCGAAGTCGCGGTCGATCTGGGCGCGCAGTGTGTCTTGCAGCCGCCAGTCGAAAATTTCCTGGCTGATCGCCATATCCACGCCACTGTCGGTGAAGCCAAAGGCGTTAGCGGGCACCGCCAGCGCATCGACCGCCAGCGTCAGAATGTTCTGGTTCACGACCTTGACGCCACTTTCCTCAGGGAAATAGCGCTTCCACGCCTGCACCAGCTCGGCCGAGCGGTCGCAGAGGGTCATTGCAGCCGGCATCGGTTTCTCCTTAATATCTTTGATAACAATAGCTTCTTTTTTTGGCGCAGGCCGCCACATTCGTGGCGACCAGCGCCAAAAAGGGAATTTCTCGGGGAGGCGCAGCCTCCCCTAACCCCACCACGCAACGGGCGATGATAGTATCCACCCTCGCTGGCCAACAGTGTAGCGC
>LJCR01003335.1 GCA_001399705.1 Kouleothrix aurantiaca | reverse complement strand
CCGTCGACCTGTAAACCTACAATGCACAGGCGTATCGCATACGCCCGTGCATTGTAGGTTTACAGGTCGACGGCGGGGCGTATAGCATACGCCAACTGAATTGATCTATCGCAGAAGGTTAGACATATGACCGCACCAGCATCAGAAACCAAAGGCCGGGCCAGCGCCGGCGAGGCCCCAGTGCTCGAAGTGCGCCACCTCACCAAGCGCTTCCCCGTGGGCGGCCTGTTCGACAAGCGCAGCGTCCACGCGCTCGAAGATGCCTCGTTCGCCATTCATCGCGGCGAGGTGATTGCGCTGGTGGGCGAGTCGGGCAGCGGCAAAAGCACCACCGCGCGCCTGATCGCGCGCCTGATGCCGCCGACCTCGGGCGAGATCATCTTCAAAGGCACCGACATGGTCAAGGCCGAGCCGCACGCCGCCTCGCGCGCCTACCGCAGCGATGTGCAGATGATCTTTCAGGACCCGTTTGGCTCGCTGAACCCGACCCACACGATCGGCTATCACCTTGAGCGCCCGCTGATGATTCATAAGAAGGCCAGCAGCGGCAGCGACCTGCGCGAGAAGGTGCTGAGCCTGCTGACGACCGTGGGCCTGAACCCGGCCAGCGACTTCGCCACCAAATTCCCCTAC
>LJCR01003330.1 GCA_001399705.1 Kouleothrix aurantiaca | reverse complement strand
GATCAGCACTGCGCAGATTGCGCCAACGCGCGCATTCATCGCCGCCGCCGACGGCTGGCTGCGCCGCCTGCTGGCCGTCAATCGCGCCAGCCAGCGCCTTCATGAGCCATCGCTGCTGCCGGTGCTGGGCCTGCGCTGGTACACGGTCTGCCGCCTTTCGACCGCGCTTGGCCCGTGGGTCTGGTGGCGCTTTCAGCGCTCGCCACTGGCCCGCCACGCGCCAATCGATGCGCCGCGCCGCGCCAAGTTTCTGCTTAAGGCTTTAGCAAGCTCGCCAACCGCCATCGCTTAGCCAAAAGCCAAACAACTGAGCCACAGAGAACACAGAGATGAGCAGTAAAACTAAACTCTGAGCCCTCGGTGCGCTCTGTGGCGTAATTGCTCCGCCCTTCGTTCTAGCCATTCGCCAGTTCTCGGTTCTCAGTTCTGGCAACCAGCTATATTTTGCACACATACCTATGAACATAACATTTTGCGCCTACGATAGCCCCACCCATATTGGCGGCCCGAACACCGTGCTGCGGCGGCTGCTGCCGGCGCTGCACGCGCAGGGCGAGCATCCCGAGGCGCTGCTTTTCCACAGCGGCGGACGCGCCACTGGCACGACCGCTGCCGATTTGCAGCGCGCAGGCGT
>LJCR01003329.1 GCA_001399705.1 Kouleothrix aurantiaca | reverse complement strand
ACACCAGCCTGCAGCTCGGCACGAGCGGCGACACGGCGACGGCGCGGATTGGCGCGGGCGCGCCAATGGCCGGCACGGTGCGGCGGCTGGCCGCGCAGGGCTGGGCCGGGCTGGAATGGGCCGAGGGCCTGCCCGGCACGATTGGCGGCGCAGTGTTCGGCAACGCCGGCTGCTATGGCGGCGACGTCGCCGGTGTACTCCAGCGCGCATGGCTGCTGATGAACGACGCGGTGGAAGAATGGCCGGCTGCGCAGTTCGCATACGGCTACCGCACCAGCGCGCTTAAGCAGGCAAAAGACGAACAACGAACGACCGACGATCAGCACGCTTATACCCTCGGTCCTTCGTCGGTCGGGCCAATCGTCCTCGCCGCCGAGTTTGCGCTCCAGCGCGCCGACCGGCAGGCGCTGGCCGCGCAGATGGAGCGCACCGCCGCCGAGCGCAAGGGCAAAACGCCCTGGGGCTCGTCGTGCGGGAGCGTGTTTAAGAACCCGCCCGGTCGCAGCGCCGGCCAGCTGCTCGAAGCTGCTGGCATGAAAGGCACGCGCGTCGGGCAGGCCGAAATCGCGCAGAAGCACGCTAACTACATCGTCAACCTGGGTGGCGCCAGCAGCGACGACGTGCTGCGCCTGAT
>LJCR01003332.1 GCA_001399705.1 Kouleothrix aurantiaca | reverse complement strand
GGTGATCACGACCGTGCGGCGGCGGCCGTCGGGCAGGATGAGCTGCTCGGTGGCGTGCGCGCCATCGCGGAAGCGCGCTTGAATGATCGGGCAGTGCTCGGCGCAGGGCCGCGCCCCACCAACCGGCTGCGGGTTCAGCACGTCGCCGCAGAAACGCCCAATGATCGCTTCGGGTGTTTGCCCGAGCAGCGCGGCCGCCTGCGGGTTGACGTAACGAATGCGCCGCTCGCGATCTACGCTGAACACGCCCTCGACAATGCCAGTGATGATCGCCTGCGACTCGGCCTGCTGGCGGCGCAAATCGGCAGTGAGCCGCAGCAGCCGCCAGCGCATTTCTTCCAGCGTGCCGGCCAGCGCGCCAATTTCGCCGCCGGGCGCAACCCCAATCGGCGTTGCCAGGTCGCCACGGCCAATGCGCTCGGCCGCGCCGGCCAGTGCCTGCAGCGGGCGGGCAAGCCGCCGCCCAAGCAGCGCGCTGGTCAGGCCCGCCAGCAGCGCCACGCCCAGCGCAAGCAGCAGCAGCGTGCGAATAAGCTGCTGGAGCGACTGGGCCAGACTGGTGGTGGGCAGGCTGGCGACGATCGCGCCCACGGTTGTGTTTGTGGGACCAGTGATCGGCGCGCGCGCCTGATAC
>LJCR01000333.1 GCA_001399705.1 Kouleothrix aurantiaca | reverse complement strand
CTTTGTGGTGTGGCAGGCTTTCTTTAGTACGCCCGGCGAGGTTGTGATCCCGCCGCCGCCACCCGCCGCCTTCACCGATGTGACGGCAACCCTGGCCTCTGCCGCGCGCATTGTGGTTGATGCGAAAACCAACCTGCCTGATGGCACCGAGGTGACTGCAAATATGCAGGAGGGCGACGCCGACTTCCCGTGGTTCAACCCGCAGTCGAACCGGGCGCAGGTAAGCGGCGGCCAGGTGCGAATCGTGATCGAGCGCGCCGCCAATGCGCCCCAGCCGCGCCGCGACCAGGACCACACCGTGGTGCTGAACGCCAGCGCGAACAACCAGTCGGTCACGTCCGACGCGGCCAAGCTGTCGATCCCGGCGATCTACACCAACGACTTCTACCGCGACAAAGTTGTGGCAGCGCCCACCGTCGCGCCCACGCCAACCAAAGCGCCAGCCGCGCCAACAACGGCCGCCGCCACAGCGACGCCGGTGCCCGAGCCAAGCACGACACCCGCACCCAAGCTGAGCGCCAAGGTCTTCAACGGCGGAAATGTGCGCGACCAACCCATAAACGGCAAGGTGCTCGACCAGATCAACGCCAACGAGACTGTTGAGCTGCTGGAGAAGAACGCCGCTGGCACGTGGTACAAGATTACTAACGAGCGCCAGGTGACTGGCTGGGTCAGCGTTACGCTGCTGACCATCGACGACGCGACCATGGCGCAGGTGCCCGTGACCGGCGCGGGCGCGCCAACACCGGCGGCCGGCCCGGCAGCAACCGGTCTTACTGCCAAGGTCTTCAATGGCGGAAACGTTCGCGAGCGGCCGATCAATGGCAAGGTGCTCGACCAGATCAACGCGAACGAAACCGTGACGCTGATCGAAAAAACTGCCGACGGCACGTGGTACCATATCACCAACGAGCGCCAGGTCAGCGGCTGGGTCAGCGTTACACTGCTGACCATCGACGACGCCACCAAGGCCAAAGTGCCGGTAGCGAAATAGTTTTTCTTGAGGCGCAGCGCGTGGCTGGCCCGGCGGCCGCGCGCTGTGCGCTCTGCGCGAATTGATACGAAATCTATGCTCGACCTGCCCCTGCGCACCGCCCCACTCGTGTTCTTCGATTTCGAGACCACTGGCCTCTACCCGTATCGCGGTGACCGCGTGTGCGAAGTTGCCCTCTTACGCATGCGCGACGGCGCAGAAGATTTGCGCTACACCACGCTGATCGATCCCGAGCGCCCGCTCAGCGAGCGTTCCTTTCAGGTCAACCAGATCAGCGCAGAAGAGCTGAATGGCGCCCCGCGCTTTGCCGAGGTAGCTGGCATGCTGCGCGAGCAGTGGGCCGGCCCAGTGCTGGTGGCACACAACGCCTTGTTCGACAGTGAATTTCTGCGAAGCGAGCTGCTGCGCGCCGGCCTGCCGCCGTTCGACATGCCGGTGCTCGACACGCTGGCGATTGCTCGCCGCCTGTACCCGCGCCGTTCTTCCCACAGCCTGCGCGCCCTGGCGCTTACCCTCGGCGCCGACCCGCCCTCGCACCGCGCGATGGACGATGTGCTGGCGCTGCGCGTGGTATTTGGCGCAATGACCGAGCACCTGGCCGAGGCCGGCGTCACCACGCTCGGCGGCCTGCTGCGCTATGCACGCGGATTTATTCCCGGCGAAAATGCCCCCGATGTCGCCCCGCTCATTCACACTGCGCTGGGCGAGGGCCGTATGCTGCGCGTGCGCTACAGCTCGCGCGCCCTGCCCGAGCCCACCGAGCGCGTCATCCGCCCGATCGAGCTATTCAGACAGGGCAACACGCTTTTTCTCCAGGCCTACTGCTACTTCCGCCACGATCTGCGCGCCTTTGTGGCCAACAAGCTCGAAGTGCTTGAGCTGACGGACGACGTGCCACCCACGCCCGACGACTGGGCAGAAACCTAGCGCTACACGCACAACAAATGGGCCACAGAGCGCACCGAGATCACAGAGCAGGTATTTATAACTCAGTGCGCTCTGTGTTCTCTGTGGCTCAAAATTCCGCGCTTGCTCACGAGCCGTTGCGCCACAAGCCCCACAGTATTCCCAGCCCTTAACCTCGGGATCACCTCTGAACAACACGCGCCTAGCGCCAGCGCAACACTCCTGCGCCATACTCCGTATGGTCGCCGCATAGCCATCACCCAAATGGGCGAAACAGATCCACCAAATTGATGAGCAACTAATCGCATCTGATGGCGTCCAAGCAGGTAGAACGCCGCAGCGAAGCGAACAACAAGTGCCGTGTGACAATTGTTCCGGGCGATGTGCGCCAGCGGATTGGTTTTGTGCGCCCTTCGCCATAGCAAGCGAGGCTCTGATGAATCAGCTTTTGAGCAAAGCCGATTTGCACATTCACTCAACCCACAGCGACGGCACCGCCGATGTGCCTGCAATTCTGGCGCATGCAGCCGCCAGCGGCCTTCGGCTGATCGCCGTCACCGATCACGATACGCTCGCGGGCGCGCACGAAGCCGCCGCGCTCGCGCCAGACTACGGAATTGAAGTAGTGAAGGGCGAAGAAGTCAGCACCGCCGAGGGGCACATGCTGGCGCTGTTCATCGAAGACGAGCTGCCGGCCGGCCGCCCGGCCGCCGAAACGATTGCAGCCGCGCACGCGCAGGGCGGCCTGTGCATTGCCGCCCACCCCTACGACCGCAGCGTGCCCTCGCTCGGGGCGCACGGTCTGCGCACGCGCTATGGCAGCGAATGGCAGCTCGACGGCATCGAGGCGCTTAACGCCGGGGTGATCTGGACGCAACGCGGGTGCAATTGCGCGGCCCAGCTTCTGGCGGCAGAACTCGGGCTGCCCACCATTGGTGGCAGCGACGCGCACTCGCTCGCCACAATCGGGCAGGCGTATACCGTATTCCCGGGCAGCAGTGCCAGCGATTTGTATCGCGCGATTGTGCGCGGCGAAGTGCGCTGGGGCGGCGGCTACTGGAGCACCCGCCAGTACCTCGACCTTGGGCGGGCGTGGGTGCGCCAGCGTGGCGTGCGCGGCCTGCTGCGCCTGACGCTCGACGGGGCAGGCTTCAGCGCGGCGGCGGCTTGGTTCCACGGCTAGCCAAGGACTCATCCAGCCTTCATTAAAGACTCACAAACATGGCCGATTCTTGGATTGCGACTTGCAGAAGTGATAACCAAACGCTACGCACGTTCGCGAAGGAAAGACCTATGGCACACATTCTGTTACTCCACGCCTCGGTTGGGATGGGGCATCAGCGCGCAGCAGCGGCGATTGCGCGGGCGTTTGAGCAAATCCCCGGTGTGACAACCCAGGTCGAAGATACGCTGGACTATGCGCGGCCGATTTTCCGCCGCTTCTACCGATCTTCGTATCTGAGCCTGGCGGATCGTATTCCCGGCCTGTGGAGCGGCTTTTATTCCTACACCGACAAAGTGCCCGATCCCACCGGCTTGTTCGCCGCCATTCACGATCAGTACACCGCCTTTGGCATGCGCGACCTCCCGGCGCTGATCGAGCGCGCACAGCCCGACGCAATTATCTGCACGCATTTCCTGCCGGTTGAGGCGCTGGCCCCGCTTCAGCGCCTTGGCCTGCCCCCAATGGCCTGCGTTCTCACCGACTACCACGCCCACGCCTTCTGGGCGGTGCCGGGCGCCGACCGCTACTACGCGCCAACTGCCGGGCTGCGCGCCGAGCTGATCGCCGCTGGCATCCCGGCCGCGCGCGTGAGCGTGAGCGGCTTGCCCGTCGATCCTGCGCTGCGCGAACCTGCCGACCGCTTGGCCGCCAAGCGCGCGCTCGGCATCCCGCCCTGGCAGCCGATCGTCACCCTGATTGGCAGCGGTTTGCCGGCCGCGCGCGTGCGCGCCATTGCGCGCGAGTTGCTGGCCCGCCGTATGCCCGCCACGCTGGTAATTACCGTCGGCCGCAGCCGCGAGCTGGCCACGCAGCTTGCCGACTTTGAGCTGGAAGCCGACTCGGTGCGGCGCCTGCTTGGGCCGCAGCCAAGCCTCGACCCGCTGATTGCCGCGAGCGAGCTGGTGATTGGCAAGGCCGGCGGCCTGACGGTGAGCGAAGTGCTGGCGCGCGGCGTGCCGATGTTCGTGCCACTGCCGGTGCCGGGCCAGGAAAAATGGAATGTCGGCCACATCGTCGCGTCGGGCGCGGGGAACGCATACGACGACCCGGCCGAGCTGGCGAACGATGCGGTAGCGCTGCTGCACAACCAGCCGCGCCGCGCAGCAATGGCCAATGCTGCCCGCGCCGCCGGCCGGCCCACAGCAGCGAATGCCGTAGCGACCCAAACCCTTGCCGACCTGCAACACGCCCGCGCCGGTGCGTGGCCGCGCAC
>LJCR01003331.1 GCA_001399705.1 Kouleothrix aurantiaca | reverse complement strand
GCCGGTTGTACGCCCCATGCATCGGCAGCCACGCCGGCAGCGCCGGAAACGACACATCCGGCCACTCGCGCGTGGCACTGGACGGGTGCATGTGCGCCAAGATAAGCGGCACGCCCAGCCGCTCGGCGATTCCTGCGCCCGGGAAACAGCCCAGCGACGAGACCACCAGCGCGTCGCAGCCCTGCGCCGCCGCCCAGCAGTCGGCCACAATCTGCCGCACCAGCGGGCCAACATGCTCCAGAAAGCGGCGCGCAAACCCGATTGGCAGCGCGTGCCTGCTGGCGTCGAGCGCCTGATACACCAGCTCGAAGTCCATCAGCTCGCGAATGAAGCCGCCGACCGGCGCGAACGGCATGCCCGCATCTTCGGCCAGCGCGCGGTAATCAGCTGCCGCGGCCAAGTTCACATTGTAGCCGCGCGCCTGCAGCGCCGTTCCCAGCGCGGCAAAAGGCTGCACATCGCCGCGCGAGCCGAGCGCCAGAATGCTTATGTTTCGCATAGCTCGGCGTAGGCTTCCGGGCAGTGCGTCGGCACAATCGTTACGTCGGGGCAGGCCAGCGCAAAGGCGTGCAGCCCCGCCAGCGTGTCGCGCACGGCTGCCACGTCATCGACCAGCAGGTTCGTAATTGGGTGC
>LJCR01003326.1 GCA_001399705.1 Kouleothrix aurantiaca | reverse complement strand
GCTCGGGCGCGGGCGGCCCGCCCAGGTACAGGGCATTGTTGCCCTGATCCCACAAGAGCGCGCCTGCGTCGCCGCTCGCCCACAGCCGGCCGGGGCTGTTGCCCGCCCGAATCGCGGCGATCACCATGGCCGCCTGCTGGCCCGGCAAGCGCGCCGCAAAGGCGGGGAGCTGTTCAATTGGCTGTTCTGTCAGCATAGGCGTTCCCGATGATGAAGGACGAAGGACGAAATGAACCGCAAAAAGCGCAAAGGGCGTGAAGATTTACGGGTTGCAGGTTAAAAGGTTCCAGGTGTGCAGGTTGCAAGTTTACAGGTTCGTAGGGTAGGAGGGTACTGCCAACTGCTTCCTGCCGACTGTTTGGTTCTGCGGTTCTTGGCTCTTGGTTCTGCCCAACCTGCAACTTGATAACCTGTCAACTTAAAACGCAACGCTCGCCAGCTCGACGCCAAGCTGGTAGTGGTCGCGAAACACGCCGCGAAACCAAACCGCCGGGCGCGTTGGCGCGGTGTAGCTCATCCGGCTGACGATCAGGCCCGCCGTGCCCGCCAGAACGCCCAGCGCCTGCGCGTCGGCGTCGCCCAATTGCCGCGCCGCGATCTCCACCACGGCGCGCACGGGCGGCTCGGCGCTGCGC
>LJCR01003328.1 GCA_001399705.1 Kouleothrix aurantiaca | reverse complement strand
GACCGGCACTTTGCCACGCTGAGCAAGCCCAACCGCGGCTTCTGGCGGGCCGGCGTGATGCAGCTGGTGCTGATCGGCATCTTCAGCGCGGTTGTGGCCCTGCTGGCGAAATACATAGGCCCGCTCGACCGCACCGCGCTGCTGCTCTTCGGCCTCTTTCTGGCGATTGTGCCCTCGGTGCTGTGGCTGGCGTTTTTCTATGATCAGGATCGGCTTGAGCCCGAGCCAAAAACCCAGATCGCCAAAGTGTTCCTGCTGGCCCTGCTGCTCACCGACGTGCTGGCGCTGCGCCTGTTCAACCAGTGGTTCGCGCTGGCAAGCTGGGCACCCGCCGAAACGCTGAACTCGCTGCTGGCGAATGTGCTGATCGTTGGCTCTACCATCGCCGGAATCGTCTACGCCTCGGTGCGCCTGATCGTCTACGCCACACCCGAGTTCGACGAACGGATGGACGGGATTGTCTACGGCACGGTGGCTGGCCTGGGCGTGGCGACGCTGCTGAACCTGCACTATGTGATCGACAATGGCGGCGTGGCGCTTGGCCCCGGCGTCATTCATGTGGTCACCACGGCGCTGGCGCAGGCCTCGTTTGGCGGCCTGCTGGGCTACTTCATGGCGCAGGCCAAGTTCGAACA
>LJCR01003325.1 GCA_001399705.1 Kouleothrix aurantiaca | reverse complement strand
GGCAGATGGACATCGCCCGGGCGTGGGTGGCGCGCGCCGCGAGCTACCGCCCCGTGAGCCAGCGCAGCCTGGCCGCCATCAAACGCTCCTATGATCGGGGCCGCGATTACCGGGCAGACCAGGCCGAGCACGCCGCTACGCTGACCGCGCGTGCGCGGATTCCGGCTGCCGGCAGCGGCGCGCCGGAAGTAATTCTCACGATCGTCACGCGGCCCGCGCGCGACCCCGAGCTGCGCGAGTTGCGGATCGGCAGTACGCTGTCGCAGGCGCCCGAGCCGTCGCCAGCTCAGCTTGACATCGCGATCGCGTGCCTGGAGGCGCTCCTGACGCGCTTGCAGGCGCTCCGCACGACCTCGGCCTCCTGACGATGCGCGTTGCGGCAGCGCGGTACTCGTGGTATTCGCTATCGTTTACGTGTTTCATAGCTTTTTCTAGCGATTTATTGCGTTCTATTGCCGAGAACGGCGTGTTCTGGTATACTACGAACAATTGTTCGCTGTAAGGTGGTGTTGATGCACCTCACCCGTGCCGTCACGCATATTCGCCTCTCGGACGCCAATGTGAGCAAGCTGGCGCAGCTTGATGCGCCCGCCGATGCGTACATGCTGCTGTGCCAGCAGTACACGACCGCGTTC
>LJCR01003324.1 GCA_001399705.1 Kouleothrix aurantiaca | reverse complement strand
CATGCTTGCCTATGCGACGACGGACGAATGACGAATGACGAATGACGAACGATTAGCGAGACGCGAGACGCGAGACGCGAGATATGAGCTTTGATCCCTTGTCTCGTGTCCTCTGTCTCGTGTCTCGGCGCTTACTCCGGCGGCAGCAGCGCGCGAATCGTGTCGAGCGAGTCAGCCTCGGTGGTGGGCTTGTCGGTGCGCCAGCGCAGAATGCGTGGGAAGCGCACGGCGATGCCCGACTTGTGGCGCGACGAGCGCTGAATCGCTTCGAACGCCAGCTCGAACACCAGTTCCGCTTTGACCGTGCGCACCGGGCCGAATTTCTCGACGGTGTTGCGCCGCACAAAGGCATCGACCTGGCGAATTTCGGCGTCGGTCAGGCCGGAATAGGCTTTTGCGAAGGGCACCAGCTGGCCGTCGTTCCACACGCCAAAGGTGTAGTCGGTGTACAGGCTGGCGCGCTTGCCCGAGCCGCGCTGCGCGTAGATCAGCACCGCGTCGACGGTGAATGGGTTGATCTTCCACTTCCACCAGTCGCCGCGCACGCGCCCCACGCGGTAGGCCGAGCTGCGCCGCTTAAGCATCAGGCCCTCGGCGCTGGGCTCGCGGCTGCGCTCGCGCGCGGCGGCCAATTC
>LJCR01003327.1 GCA_001399705.1 Kouleothrix aurantiaca | reverse complement strand
GACGCGGGCGAGGTGGCGGCGCGCATGGCCGAGCTTGCGCTCGGCGCGCCGGCCGGGCTGGTGCCCGATATGGGCGGGCCGCGCATTTACCCAATGAACGAACTGATGCGCAGCTACCTGCACGCCACTGGCCGGCGCCGGCCAGCCATCCCGCTCTGGCTGCCGGGCCAGGGCGCGCGCGCCATTCGCAATGGGGCCAACCTTGCACCCGAGCACGCCGTCGGCCGGCGCAGCTGGGAAGAATTCCTGGCCGAGCGCGTGCCTGCACCTGGCGCGAACGCGCTGAGTGCGCGCTAGCACTGCGCCACGCGCACCCGGTAGCTCCAATAAAACGGAACGTTGGCATCGCCAAGCGCGCGGCTGGCAACGGCGCGCAGCCTGGCGATGCCAATTTCTTCCTCGCTCGCACCAGCCTTGAGCAGCGTGGCAACCTGCCCCTGGCTGAGCGCCAGGCCTATTAAGCGCTCGGCGCTGCCTTGCTCGGTGTGGTGCAGCAGCAGTTCGCGCGCAAAGCGGAAATGCCCACTCGCACGCATGCGCTCAAGATGCTGGCGCTTGTCCCAGTAGTGTACATCGCGCGAAAGGCCGCGCGCCTGCTCGACAATCGTGGCCTGAGCCAGGCAGTTGTTGTAGGC
>LJCR01003321.1 GCA_001399705.1 Kouleothrix aurantiaca | reverse complement strand
CTGGAAATGTCGACGGCGTGGTTAACCTCGGGCGCGCCCATCACATACAGCTCGCGCACTTTGTGGGGCAGCAAGCCTTCGGCCAGAAGCTCGGGGAAGTCCCAGGCGTTCTGGCTGGCGGGGTAGAGCGCGGCGATGGTGGCCGTGCCAACCGCAAGGTGGTCGGGGTGGTGTCGGCCGATTGCGTAGCTTGGCTTCCAGGCGCGCTCGGGCGACTGGCAGAGCACGCGGGTCGGGCGGTAGCGGCGCATCAGGCGTACCAGCTCGCGGCGCAGGTCCAGCGTTGGCTGAACCGTGCCATCGGGAATATCGAGAAAGATCACGTCTTTCACGCCCAGAATGCGGGCTGCTTCGCGCTGCTCGGCCTTGCGAATATCGGTAATCTTGCGCCGCGCTTCCGGCCCAACGTCGGTGGCGTCGTCGGCCCCGCCGCCCGAGGCGTCGGTGCAGATCACAAAATACACCTCCCAGCCGCCCTTCACCCACGCCGCCACCGAGCCGCCGCACCCGAACTCGGCGTCGTCGGGATGCGCAACGATGGTCATTGCGATTTTTGGTAGTTCCTGCTCGCTCATTACCCTGCCCTTCATGTCGTTGGTGTTTCCGGGCAGTAGTATACCACCGCGCCCTCCGATT
>LJCR01003323.1 GCA_001399705.1 Kouleothrix aurantiaca | reverse complement strand
ATCGTGCGGTAAACGATCATTGCCGGCTCGCCGCGCCGCTTGATCACGGTTCCGGTGAGGCTAATGCCATTGGTCATGTATTTGAAATCGGGGTTGGCGTTGTCGAAGCCGTCCGGCCCTTCCACGACAATCGCGTCGAGGTTGCGCTCTGCCATCAGGCGGTCGAGATCCTGTTTCACGCGCTGGCTCCTTGCTCCTCGTCGTTGGCGGCCAAAAAGGTAAACATGGTCGCGCCGCACACCGGGCAGGTGCCACGCGCGGCGCGCCGGCCACTTTCGCTGAATTCGGCGTGCGGGTGCTGCATGGGCCGCTTGGCGCGGCAGCGCACGCAGTAGCCCAGCACCTCGTCTTCGATCGGCGCGCCGGCTTGGGCAGCCGCGCCGTGCGTATCGGGCGTGCTGGCCGGCGCTTCGTTCGCCGGGGCAGCGGCGAAGGTTGCCGGTGCTTCGTCGGCCGACTCATCCGCTTCTTCAAGTGCGGTTGCAACTTCGCTTGCAAGGTCGTTGGCGCGCGTTTCGGCTGGCGCGGCGGGCTGCTCTTCCGGCGCGAACAGCGCGTCGGGCGCGGCATCGCTGGGCGGCTCGGCCGCCGCGCCGATCTGGTCGTCGTCGGCGGGCGCAAACAGCGCGCCCAGGG
>LJCR01003322.1 GCA_001399705.1 Kouleothrix aurantiaca | reverse complement strand
AGTCTGCAGTTCTCGCTGTGATTCTGATAAGCGAGTTGCAAGATCTCCTAATCGCGTATAAGCGGCCTGGAGGCGTTGAATTGCAATGATCTCCAGTTCTGCACTGCTGCTTTCTTCTTGCACCTTATTTATGGCCCACGTTAGCGCATTGCTCCCTGGTTGGTCGGCAGTATGCCAAAACTTCTCGATCACTTCTAAATCTTCGGAAATGCGTATTGTTCCTTGATCGAAACCTTTTGCGAGATCATCGAGCAAGCGACGTAATATCTGCTCAGAATTTTCGACACTTGAAACATCTATAAATGGGCTAATTGCCTTGAAACGATCACCGGGAGTTGCTTCTAGCAGCGCCAGGATCTGGCTGCGGCGTAATACTTCTACATGCGGGCGTCCCATCGGAGGATCGACATGCACGCCTGTTTTTGTTATGCGCCCATGGCATGAGTCGTTGACAGTTTCCAGCGTTACGATGACATCATCAGGCTTTTTATTAAGTGTATTCCAATATCTGTTGGTTGAACCCAGCCCGCGATTTTCGAGCGAGCCTACTTTTCCCTTGCCTAAAAAATCGAGCGCATCACAAATAGTCGATTTGCCAGTGCCGTTTTCGCCATAAATAATCGTCAGCTTCTTATC
>LJCR01003320.1 GCA_001399705.1 Kouleothrix aurantiaca | reverse complement strand
GCGCTCGGCCACTGCCGCCGCATTGGCGGCGCTGATCGCAAAGCCGGGCTGCACCACCCGCGCCCGTTCGGCAAACAGCGCCACCGCAGCGTAGCTGGCCAGCTCGTCGGGCGGGGGCAGCGGCACGAGCGGCGGCAAAGCCAGTGTGCCCACCACCACTGCGCGCTCGGCACTCAGGCGCAGCGCCACCCGGCTGGTAATCAGCAACTGGAGATATGGGCAGACCGCGAGCAGTTCGGCAATCAGCGGCGCGGCAGCGAGCACTTGCTCGAAGTTATCGAACAGCAGGAGCAGCCGCCGGTCGCTCAGGTAGTCGTGGAGCCGTTCGAGCAGCGGCTGCTCAGGGGCTTCGCGCACATCCAGCGCCTGGGCGATCTGCTTGACAACCAGCTCGGTATTGTTGCTGGCAGCCAGGGGCACAAACACCACCTGCCGCTCATCGCTGTCCTGCCGAATGTCGGCCGCCACCCGCAGGGCAATGCGTGTTTTGCCCACGCCGCCCGGCCCGGTCAGGGTGACGAGCCGGCCATCCGGGCGATTGAGCAGCGCGCGCACGGCAACCACTTCCTGATCGCGCCCGATCAGCGGGGTGAATGGCATGGGCAGCCCGGCGCTGCGGCCCTCGGGCGGGCGTGGC
>LJCR01000332.1 GCA_001399705.1 Kouleothrix aurantiaca | reverse complement strand
GCTATTTGCTGGGCGAAGAAAGCGTGCGCCTGGCCGAAGGCATTGATCCAGCGGCGGTGCAGCTGCTGTTCGACCCGCAGACATCGGGTGGGCTGCTGTTTGCAGTGCCGCCAGAGCGCGCCGCCGAGCTGCGCGAGCGCTTTGTTGCCGCGCGCGAGCCGATCTGGCAGATTGGGGAAGTCACCAAAGGGGCCGGAATCGAGGTAAACGCCTGACAAGGAAAGGCAACGCGCAAGTGGCGCGCGTGCCTTTGCCTCGTTGTTCTGCCCTAGGCTGCCGCAGCGGCGAAGCCGCGAATCGCCTCTTCCTCGTCCTGGTAGATCTCGGCGTATTGCGCCAGGCCCACCATCCGGAAAATCTTCTGGAAATGCTGTGACAGGCCGCTCACCGCCAGCTTCTGGCTGTTGCGGTTAACCTCAGTCACAATCCCAATCAGAATGGCGATACCGGCGCTATTGATATAATCGTTCTGGCGAAAATTCAGCAGAATGTGCCGAGCGCCCTGGTTGGTCACCTGCGCGTAGGCGTTATTGATCTTTTCTTCGGCGAAAGTGGTAACATCACCGACCAGATCGATAATCGCAACGCCATCCCGCTCGCGGGTGCTGACGCTCAACTCATCATCCAACATGACCTTCTCCTACCCTATGCAGTAAGTACATTGCCTGCTATAACGCTGTTGCACGCCCAAATCAGGATTTTTGAAAGTATAACACCAGCCGGAAACTGTTGCCACCTGCGGGGCTATCGGTAAAGCCGGCCTCATCCACCAGCTGCGAGATCATCATCAGTCCCATGCCGCGCCGTGGCGCCAGCCCCTGAAGCTTCAGATCAATACTGGCCGCTGGAACGTCGCCAAGGTAGCGGCGCACACCATGATCGCGCACCTCAACAGTGAGCCGGCCGGGTGCGCCGATGCATTGAATATCGACGCGCAGGCCGGGCGCGCGCGCATTGCCATGCTCGATGGCGTTGATGCACGCTTCGCCAAGCGCCGTCTTCAAATCTTCAACACGCTCGCGATCGCAACCAAGCCGCCGCGCGAATGCAGCCACCGCATCGCGGGCGACTTTTTCATAGCCTAGCTCGCTGGGGAAAGATAATTCAATAAATGGATCAGAGGTTGCAATCTGCAATGTCATCGGATAAGCTCTATCTTTCGAGATGGATGACCATGCGAACCTGGTTGCCGCCACTTGGCGCGGTGGTAAATTCAACCTCGTCCATCAGCTCACGAATGAGCCAGATACCCCATCCACCTTTATCTTGTCGGTTCAGCGCATCTTCGATCCGCGGTGTTGGCACAATCGACCCCTGGTCGAGCTGTTTGCGCCCCTGGTCGGCGACACGAACCACCAGCTCGTCTTCGCGGGCAGTCAGCATCACCAGCACACGCATCTCGGAATCGTGCGCATTCCCATGTTCAATAGCATTGGTCACTGCTTCTGCAATGGCCGTACGAAGCGCTTCGACACGGTCGGGCAAAAAGCCCATCCGCCGCGCGAGCGACGAAGCCGTGTCCATCGCGACTTTCTCATAGCCAAGCTTGCTCGGCAGCCGCAGTTCAATGACGCGCTCGGCTGGCTCGTTGTCGCTGATCGGACCGGTCATGCCTCTATCACCACTCTCGGGCTCGAAAGCATCTGTTCCACTACGTTGTCGATACCCGCAATTAATCTTAACACATCTGCGGAATCGCGTGCAATAGGTATTGAGATTGAGATCAGGGGCGGGAAAAGCAGGAAGCGAGCCAGGAACGGCGCTTCGTAGCAGGCAGGGCGCGCGTTCCTGGCCGGTGGTTCGGCTACAAGGGAATGTTGCCGTGCTTGCGGGCTGGCAAGCTCTGGCGCTTGTTGCGCGCCAGGTGCAGCGCGCGGATCAGCGCCGGGCGCGTTTCTTTCGGCTCGATCACTTCGTCCACATACCCGCGCTCGGCGGCGACATAGGGGTTCGCGAAGCGGTTCTGGTAATCTTCCACCAGCTCAGCCTGGCGCGCGGCTGGATCCTTGGCCTGGTTGAGCTCGCGCCGAAAGATGATTTTGACCGCCGCGTCCACGCCCATGACGGCGATCTCGGCGGTGGGCCAGGCAAAATTGAAATCGGCGCGAATATGCTTGCTCGACATAACATCGTATGCGCCGCCGTAAGCCTTCCGCGTGATCACCGTGAGCTTGGGTACGGTTGCCTCGCAGTACGCGTACAGCAGCTTGGCGCCGTGGCGAATAATGCCGCCATACTCCTGCTGCGTGCCGGGCAGAAAACCAGGCACATCCACAAAGGTCAGCAGCGGGATGTTGAACGAATCGCAGAAGCGCACAAAACGCGCCGCCTTGACCGACGAGTCGATGTCGAGCGCGCCGGCCAGGTGCGCGGGCTGGTTGGCAACAATTCCCACCGGGAAGCCATCCAAACGCGCAAAACCGATGACGATATTGCGCGCCCAGAAGGGCTGCACCTCGAAGAAAATGCCGTCGTCCACCACGGCGTCGATCACCTGCACCATGTCGTAGGGCTTGCGCGCGTTGTCGGGGATGATCGTTTGCAGCGCTTCGTCCATGCGCGCGGGGTCGTCGGCGGGCGCGAGGTAGGGTGGGTCTTCGAGGTTGTTGGCGGGCAGGTAGGAAAGCAGCGCGCGCAGCTGCTCGAAGACTTCTGGCTCGTCGTCGGCGGCGAAATGTGCCACGCCGCTGCGTGAGTTGTGGGTCATCGCGCCGCCTAATTCTTCAAAGCCCACATCCTCGTTGATAACGGTTTTGATCACATCCGGCCCGGTGATGAACATCTGCGACGACCCTTTGACCATCAGGATGAAATCAGTCATAGCCGGCGAGTAGACCGCGCCGCCCGCGCAGGGGCCGGCAATCACCGAGAGCTGCGGGATGACGCCCGAGGCCATCACGTTGCGGTAGAAAATTTCCGCATAGCCGCCCAGGCTCACCACGCCCTCCTGAATGCGCGCGCCGCCCGAGTCGTTCAGGCCGATGCAGGGCACGCCCATGCGCAATGCCAGGTCCATGACCTTGCAGATTTTTTCCGCAAACACTTCGCCCAGCGAGCCGCCAAACACCGTAAAATCCTGCGCGAACACGCACACCGCGCGCCCGTCGATCGTACCGTGCCCGGTAATCACGCCATCGCCGAGCGGTTTCTGGCGCTCCATTCCAAAGGCCGCGGTGCGGTGCACGGCAAAGGCATCCAGCTCGACAAATGAGCCCTGGTCGAGCAGTGCGTCGATGCGTTCGCGGGCGGTGAGCTTGCCGCGCGCGTGCTGTTTTTCGATAGCTTGTGGGTTGGCGCTGCGCGCTTGCTCGCGGCGCTGGCGCAGGTCGTCAATGCGTTCTTTTGTGGTTTTCACAGCGTTCTTGCTCCAGCGGAAGGACAGCTAGCGACATCATAGCACAGGCGCGGCGTGGGCTAGTTACACTTCGGGCAGCCCGGGCGCGCGCACGCCGATCTGGCCCGGCGCAATCGCTACCACGCCTTCGTTCATGCTGCCGCGCCGGTAGCCAGCCAGGTCGAGCGTGACGCTGCGGTAGCCAATTGCGCGGAACGCTGCCACCAGATCGGCAGATTGTGCGACCGCCGCCGCCATTTCCTCGGGCGCGGTTTCGAGCTTGGCAGTGTCGCCAAAGTGGCGCACGCGAAACTGGCGGAAGCCGCGATCCCACAGCGCATCCTCCGCCGCCTCGACGCGGGCGAGCAGCTCGGCGGTGATGGCGGTGCCGTAGGGGAAGCGCGACGACAGGCAGGCCAGGGCCGGTTTGTCCCAGATCGGCAGGCCGTGCGCCTGCGCCAGCGCGCGAATGTCGGCCTTGCTCAGCCCGGCTTCCTTGAGTGGCGCGCGCACGCCATACTCGCCCGCCGCAACACTGCCTGGCCGGTGGTCGCCCTGGTCGTCGACATTTTCGCCATAGCAGATCCAGGGGATTTCCAGCTCTCGGGAAAGGCGCGCCAGGTGCGCGAACAGCTCGCTCTTGCAGAAGTAGCAGCGGTTGACCGGGTTAGCGGTGTAGCGCTCATCCTGCAGCTCGT
Organism: Kouleothrix aurantiaca; assembly: GCA_001399705.1. GTDB lineage: Bacteria > Chloroflexota > Chloroflexia > Chloroflexales > Roseiflexaceae > Kouleothrix > Kouleothrix aurantiaca. The sequence goes on along the minus strand of LJCR01000332.1, from coordinate 314 downwards.
CGGTGCGGATGACGAGATGGTGCAGGCCAAGCTGCCGGGCGAGCTCTTCGGTGGCGCGCAGCTCGCGCCGCGGCAGCGAGGGCGAGTCGGCGGTAACGGCGACGGCGCGCTCGCCCAGCGCCAGGTGGGCGACTGCGGCCAGCAGCACGCTGTCGACGCCGCCAGACATGCCGATCAGCACCGAACCCCTTTCGGTCAGAATATCGTGGAGGCGCTGCTGCCTGGCAGCGAGCGTCGCGTCAAGCGTTGTAGGCGTTGTGGGCATGGGTGTTCTCCTGTCAACCATTCATCATGCTGGCGGCAAAGCCCGCCCC
>LJCR01003318.1 GCA_001399705.1 Kouleothrix aurantiaca | reverse complement strand
TGCTCCAGGCGCTCGCCGCCGCTGGCGTGCCGGGCAACAACGCTGCTGTCACCAAAGCGCTGGCCTTCCTCGACACCGTGCAGAAAAGCGACGGCGGCTTCCCGAACGCGCCCGCCGACACCGGCAGCAATGCCAACTCAACCGCCTTCGCTGTGCAGGGTATTCTCGCCAGCGGGGCCGACCCGCAGGCTGCGCGCTGGAAGCCAACTTCGAGCAACCCAATCAGCTACCTGCTGAGCTTGCAGCAGCCTGAGGGCGCGTTCACCTTTGGCGGGCAGGCCAGCCTGCTCGCGACACAGCAAGTCATCCCGGCGCTGGCTGGCCGCGCCTTCCCGTTCCTGAGCCGCGCCAGCGCCCAGCGCCTCGCCCTGAATTTTATTCGCGCGCAGCAGCAGGCCGACGGCAGCTTTGCCGGCTTTGGCACCGGCTCGACCATCGACGCGGTGCTGGCGATTGACGCGGCTGGCGGCAAGCCGCAGCAGTTCGCAAGCAGCGCCGGCAAGCGCCCGCTCGACTTCCTGGCCAGCAAGGCCGCCGCCTACGCCGCCACCTCAGCCGCCGCTAGCGGCAAGCTCCTGGCCGGCGTGGTTGCCGCCGACGCCGACCCGCGCCACTTCGCTGGGCTGAACCTTGTGATC
>LJCR01003319.1 GCA_001399705.1 Kouleothrix aurantiaca | reverse complement strand
CCGCTGAAGCACCGACCGCCGCGCCGGCCGCCGAAGCACCGACCGCTGCCGCCGCCGAAGCGCCCACCGAAGTCCCCACCCCCACGCCTGGCCCTTCGACTGTGGGCACCGGCGCGACCAAGATCGTCTGGTGGCATATCAGCACCGGCGTGAAGGATCGCGCCAACTGGGCCAAACTGGCCAACGACTTCGTTGCGAAGAACCCGGACGTCTCGATTGAGATTACCGTGCTCGAGAACGAGGCCTTTAAATCCAAGCTGGCGACCGCTATGCAGTCGGGCAGCCCGCCCGATATCTTCCAGAGCTGGGGCGGTGGCGTGCTGAAGCAGTATGCCGACGCCGGCCTGGTGCAGGACCTGACGCCCGCGCTCGGCCAGAACGGCTGGGGCGAAAGCTTCAACTCCGGCCCGCTGTCGCTATATACGTTTGACGGCAAGAGCTACGGCGTGCCGTGGAATGCCGGTATGGTCGGCTTCTGGTACAACAAGGCGCTGTTTGAAAAGGCCGGCATTGCCCAGCCGCCGGCGACCTGGACGGAATTCCTCGACGCGGTGAAGAAGCTCAAGGCCGCCAACATCACGCCAATTGCGCTGGGCGAAAAAGACAAGTGGCCGGGCCACTTCTACTGGGTGTACATG
>LJCR01003317.1 GCA_001399705.1 Kouleothrix aurantiaca | reverse complement strand
GCGGCGCGATCGGCATGAGGGCGCGGTTCTCGGCCGGGCGGGCGGCCGCCTGCACCACCGCAATGCACAGCAGCACCAGTGCCAGATGCAGCGGGTTGCGCGTGGCCGAAAGCGCGGCCAGCACGGCGGTGAGCCAGCCCATCCAGGCGAGCGGGTGGATCATAGCGCGCCTTGCATCTGTGTGCCTTGTGTGCGCGTCAGCACCACGCAAACCGAATAGAGATTCTTCACTCCGCTGGCGCTCCGTTCAGAATGACAAACACGAATACCTTGTGTTCCTATTTCTTCGTGTCTTCGTGCCTTCGTGGTTAGGTTTCAAGCGCGCCGTCGGGCTGGTATGCAAAGCCCATGCGGTCACGGAAGCGCCGCAGCGCGCGCAGCACCGGCGCGCCAAACAGCACGATCAGCAGGACATTGCCGAACGCGCCAAAGGCATCCCAGGCCAGCGAGGTCAGCACGTAAAAGGCAAGGTAGCGCCGCAGCGTGTCGGCCGGGCTGGTGCCGGGCGCCCAGTATTGCGCGGCCGGGCCAGTGGCGTAGGGCCAGAACGAAATGTTCATGATCGCGCCATAGGCGAAGCCCCACAGCGCGCCCAGCACCGCCAGTACCACCAGCTCGGCCGCGCGGCCCTCGCCGCC
>LJCR01003314.1 GCA_001399705.1 Kouleothrix aurantiaca | reverse complement strand
TCCTGCTGGGTGTCGGCAATGCCGGCAGCGGCGGCAATCTTCAGCGCGCGGTCGTGAATATCCTGGATGCGCAGGCGGGTGTTTTCGCCGGCGATCTGAACGTGCCCGGCGTGGAGCTTGATCGCGTCAGTGGCGTCGGGCGCGTCGGCGGCGAGCTTGGCGTGGTCGATCATGCCCTTGATGTAGCCGTCCTGCGCGCCGTTCTGCAGCAGGCCAAAGCCGTCGCCGGGGTTTTGCACCTTGCCGTCGCCGTTCAAGTCCTGCGCGCCCGAGCCGTCAATAATATTCGCGATATGCTCGGCGTGCACCTTCACCAGGCGGAAGTCGCCGGCCTGAAGCGCGTCGTTCAGGAACTGAGCGTGGCGCTGCAGCTCGTCGGTTTCCTGGCGCAGCCCGAGCGCAAAGCCGATCTTGTTCGGGGTATTGCCGATGCTGAAGAGCACGTGGCGGATGTGCACCAGCGCCTTCTCGGGCAGCGCGCCGGCCAGCACGACATTCTGGTTGTTCGTCTGGGCCTCGGCCTCGCTGGATTGCGTGACGTAGATCTGGTTGAACGCGCCCAGCAGGTTATCGTTGGTGGGCGACACAAAGGTCAGGGTTGCGGGGTCGCTGCCCAGGCTGAGCTTGCCGAGCGGCAGG
>LJCR01003315.1 GCA_001399705.1 Kouleothrix aurantiaca | reverse complement strand
ATTACAACCCGCCGATTTGCGCCAGCCGACGTTTCTGGTACAATCCGAGGTCGGTGCAGGCGCCATCGTGCGCGCCGCGCAGACCAGGAATGATGTGATGGCGACATACGACCAATTGCCCGAGCCCAGTATCAATGCGGCGCGCGAAGACGAGCTGACGAGCCGGATCGACCGCTGGCTGGCACATATGACATGGCGGCCCGATTTCGCGCGCTGGCGCGAGATGCGCCTGTGGCAGGAGCGCCACCAGCGCGACCGGCTGCGCCTGATCGAGCGCTACGGCGGCGGCGTGGCCGGGCGGCGCATTCTCGACCTGGGCAGCGGCATGGGTGGCACCAGCGTGGCGCTGGCGCTGGCCGGGGCCTACCCGCTGGCATTCGAGTATAACCGCGCCTACTGCGACATCATTCGCCTGCGCGCGGCCCGCTACGACCAGTTTGTGCCGGTGCTGAACGGCGCGGGCGAGGCGCTGCCCTTTGCCAACGCCACCTTCGACCTGGCGATTGCCTGGGATGTGGTTGAGCATGTGCAGGACCCGGCGCAGCTGCTGAGTGAGCTGTCGCGCGTGCTCAAGCCTGGCGGGCGCGTGCTGCTCACGATCATCAACCGCTACGCCTACCGCGACCCGCACTACCACCT
>LJCR01003316.1 GCA_001399705.1 Kouleothrix aurantiaca | reverse complement strand
ACCATGGGCCTTGCCCTGGCCGACGAGCAGGTGCGCGACCTGGAAGCCCGCACCGACGGCTGGGTTGGCGGTTTGCAGCTGGCCGCACTGGCGCTGCGCGAACCCAACAGCCGCGCGCGCGTGCTGGCGGCCTTCAGCGGCACGCACCGCTTTGTGGCCGACTACTTCGCCGATCAGGTCTTCGAGCGCATGCCTGCGCCGCTGGCCGCCTTTGTGCTGCAAACCGCCATCCTCACGCGGCTGAGCGGCGAATTGTGCGATGCTGTGCTGGGCGACTCGGCGCTGCCAGTGCCGACTGGTCGCGCTCAGGCCACGCTCGAAACACTTGAGCGCACCAACCTCTTTCTGCTGCCGCTCGACGATCAGCGTGCCTGGTATCGCTACCACCCGCTCTTCGCCGACATGGCACGCGAGCGCCTGCGCCAGCGCGTTGCCGCCGACCGCATCGCCACGCTGCACCTCCATGCCAGCGAGTGGTGGGAGCAACACGACGATCTGGGCGCAGCGGTTGACCATGCGCTGGCGGCAGGGGCGCATGAGCGCGCCGCCGACCTGATCGAAGCGCGCGCGCTCGACTTCATGGCCGGCGCAGGTGGGCTGGAAGGGTGGCTGGCCGAGCTTCCGCCCGCGCTATGGCAA
>LJCR01003311.1 GCA_001399705.1 Kouleothrix aurantiaca | reverse complement strand
ATCTCAGCACCCTTTCCGAGATCAGCCGCCTCACCGCCAAGCTCGAATGGCCGCTGCGCGACCTGTTTGGCGAAATCGAGCGCAGCAAAGCCAAAAACGTCTTCCTTGAAGCCGGCATGAAAAGCGGGGAAGAAGGGAGCGCGCCGGCTGATGGAGCGCCCGAAGCCTCCCTGCGCGCTACGGCAAATGAGCCCACGCCGCTGAAGCCCACGGGCGATACCAATCCAATCGATCTGGGCGCGGTGCGGCGCTTTTTCGCGCCCGATGGCGCGCTGGGCAGCACCTTCGACGGCTACGAGCAGCGCGAGCAGCAGGTCGAAATGTCCGAGCAGGTCGCCGCCGCCTTCAACAACAGCGACGCCGTCATGGTCGAGGCTGGCACCGGCACCGGCAAAGGCATGGCCTAGCTCGTTCCCGCAGCCATGTTCGCGGCCCAGCGCGGCGAGCGCGTGATCATCTCGACCAACACGCTCAACCTGCAGGATCAGCTTTTCTTCAAAGATATCCCGGCGCTCCAGCGCATCATGGCCGCCGACAGCACGCTCCCGATCAACAAAAAGCGCAAAACTGCCGCCGACCCGCCCTTCACCGCCGCGCTGCTCAAGGGGCGCGGCAACTACCTGTGCATACGCCGCTACAA
>LJCR01003312.1 GCA_001399705.1 Kouleothrix aurantiaca | reverse complement strand
TGACCGTCAGGCCGCCGCTGCGCGACTGGAACGTCACGCTGCTGCGGGCGGGCTCCAGCTCGGTGAACAGCACAAACGCCGAAGCCAGCGTGGCGTGGCCGCACAGATCGACTTCCAGCACCGGCGTGAACCAGCGAATGCGGTAGTCGCCGCCCTCGCGCACGAAAAAGGCGGTCTCGGCCAGGTTGTTTTCCGCCGCAATCGCCTGCATGGTCGCGTCGTCGAGCCATTCCACCAGCGGGCACACTGCGGCCGGGTTACCGGCAAACACGCGGTCGGTGAAGGCGTCGATCTGATACATCGGAATAGTTGGCATGCGTTCCTCCTGTTTATTTTGGCAGCGCGCGGCCAGCGCCGGGCCACAGAGCCTGCGCGCGGCGCTCGGTAGATGATGCGGTTTAGCTTATACGAGCGGGACGCACTCGGCCAGCGGCGGCACCATAAAGGCGCGGCGCGTAGTTTGCACGCTGATCAGCTGCCCGAGGATCTGCGCCGCCTCGGTGATCAGCTCGGGCGGCAGGGTGCTGAACGACAGACGCATAAATGGCTGCGTCGGCGGGTCGGCGAAGAAAACATCGCCCGGTGCGAAACCCACGCCGCGCTCAACTGCGGCCAGGTACAGGTCGGTGACAGATGTGCC
>LJCR01003313.1 GCA_001399705.1 Kouleothrix aurantiaca | reverse complement strand
ATCATGTGTCGTTTGTGGCCGAGCCGGGCCAGACCGTGGCGATCATGGGCACGACCGGCAGCGGCAAAAGCACGATCATCAACCTGATCCCGCGCTTCTACGAGGCCAGCAGCGGGCGCGTCACAATCGACGGCACCGACGTGCGCGACGTGACGATCGAAAGCCTGCGCGACCAGATCGGCATTGTGCTGCAGGATACCACGCTGTTCAGCGGCAGCATTCGCGACAACATCGCCTACGGCCGGCCCGACGCCAGCGACGCCGAGGTCGAAGCGGCGGCGCGCGCCGCCCAGGCGCATCCTTTCATCACCGAGTTTGCCGACGGCTACGCGACAATTGTGGGCGAGCGCGGCGTGGGCCTGTCGGGCGGGCAGCGCCAGCGCATTGCCATCGCCCGCGCGCTCCTGCACGACCCGCGCATTCTCATTCTGGACGACAGCACCTCGGCGGTGGATGCCGAAACCGAGTACCAGATCCAGCTCGCGCTGCAGGAGCTGATGCACGGGCGCACCAGCTTTGTGATCGCCCAGCGCATCAGCACCGTGCGCGATGCCAACCTGATTCTGCTGCTGGATGGCGGCACAATCGCCGCGCAAGGCACGCACGACGAGCTGCTGCGCACCAGCGCGCTGTATGGCGA
>LJCR01003309.1 GCA_001399705.1 Kouleothrix aurantiaca | reverse complement strand
TCCCTGCGCCAAAGGCGCATTATGTCACGCTAAACATGCCCGCCCGGTCGAATGCGATTGGCGCAAGCTCGCCCAGCAGCTCGACGCGGCCCGTCGCCAGCAGCTCGGGCCAGAGCGGCCCGGATGCCCAGAACTCCTCGATGTGCTTGGTATCGGTGATGCGGGCGATGCGCGCCGTTTCAGGCTCGGTGCGCAGGCAGCAGGCCAGCGCCACCAGCAGCGCCTGCCGGTCGTTGTCGACGGCGATTGGCAGGCGCGCGCCTTCGGGCGTTTTGGCCGTCACGACATTCATGTAGGTGCTGGCGTAATCGATCCGCTCGATCACGCGGCGCAGCGCCACGTCGAACAAGCCGATGCCGGTGGCATTCCCCTCGGTTGCGGGCGTCAGGCCGCGCACAATCAGGCGCTGGATGCGCGGCAGGAAGTCAAGGTTCTGCCCGTAGTAGCGGTTCACCACATTGGTGTCCGCGCCGATGCCGCTCACATCCTTGCCAATCGCGTCCACCACCAGCACGTCGATGCGCTCGCCGGGCAGGCGCGGCATCCACTCGCGCGCCATGGTTAGTAATTCTTTTTCGCGCTCCTCGATCTGCGGCGTCGGCACGACCTCAACATGCGCGAGGCTGCCATGCCCATCTTCG
>LJCR01000331.1 GCA_001399705.1 Kouleothrix aurantiaca | reverse complement strand
CGGGGCGCTGCCGGCCGCTCAGCGGGTCGGGCAGCTCGTACAAAAGCTGGCCGCGCCGGTCGAGAATGCGCGTACTGCCCAGCGCGGCACGGGCACGCAGGTGTTCGGGCGTGGGCAGCTCGGTAGAAAACCAGAGTACCGTGCCAGCAAACACAAGGCCCAAGAGCAGCAGCCCGGCTGCCCGTATACCAAGCCGCCACACACGCCGCAACCGTGAAGCAGGTTGTGGGATGGTGGGCGCCGCCATACGTGCCTCCAGCAAATCCACTGTTCAAGACGAGTCGACGGGCGATGGAGTTTCGGCGTGCCGGGTACGGGTAGGTACGTGAAGTCGCTGCCGTCTTCTCGCATCATACGCGCCGGCATACGGCTGCGGAATGACGCTCATCTGAGAGTGAGATGAATGGGCGGGCAACGATAGGTGCACATGAAATCAGGTTTGCGCGGGCAAGGCACTTTGTTGAATAAACGTATGATAGTACTGTTTTCCCGCGTTTGGCAAGGGGCAGAAACGCTGCGCAACCTGCCGCCTGTTACGCAGCTGCGTCGTTTCCGAGCGCACGCTGTGGTGTGCCCTGCCATCAATGCACCCGTACCCTACCTGTCGATATATCCTATCCGAAAGCAGCCTTCCACAAGAAATACGGAACACTACTGTGGAACATGCTCCGTCCAGTTACGCAGATGATCTACGTACTTCGTCTCAGTAGTACGGTACGAACCGGCAGGACAAAAGTACCAGTTGCCTATCCCCTGTCTAGTTCCTTGGAATACCATCTATTAGGCCATATAAATTTTTGCAATAAGAAAATATAGTATCCATAACATCTTTATCTGCTGGTTATCCCTAGCGAGAAAGGAAATGCATTCCACGAATAGCCAGCGTTCGCCGTGCGGGCAGTTCGCCTCCGCGCATGTAGGCACACGTAACCACGTCATTGTCACAAAGGAGTTCTTCATCATGGCACAACGTTCCACCTTCCGGAAACTTCTTTCGTTCTTCACAATTGCAATGCTTCTTTTCGCGCCAGCGGCTTTCGCCCTGGCAGGCGCCCCCGCCGACCCCTACGCCGACGCCGTCGATGCATCAACCAGTGGCCTGATACTTAACTCGGCAAACGCGGTTGGCGCACCAGATGGTGCAGTTACTACCGTGGTTGGCATTGTCGGGCAGAACCTGACACTCGATCTAGGCGCGGGCGAAGAAGGTGATGGTAACCTGAAAGTGTATTACAGCGGCTTGACGGTCGGCGTAATCGCGAATGTTGAATTTCTGAATTCGGCCACACAGTTGTTGGCAACGGCACAGCAAGCCTGCTTGATCTGACGGTTGGCACACATAATGCGACCGTGTCACACTCAGGTATTCCGGCTTCTTACCGCTTTGTTCGCTTCACCAGCTTAGTGTCGGCCTATTTCATCGACGCAGTTGAAACCATCCCCGCTGACACCGATGCAGACGGTTTGCCCAATAGCTGGGAAAACACGTATGGTCTCGACCCCAACAGCAACGCCGGCGCGAATGGCGCAAGCGGCGACCCCGACAGCGACGGCCTGACCAACCTGCAGGAATACCAGAACGGCACCAACCCGAAAAATTCCGATACTGATGGCGACGGCCTGCCCGACAAATGGGAAGTCGACAACACCCTTGACCCAAAGAGTAACGCCGGCGCGAATGGCGCATGTGGCGACCCCGACAGCGACGGCCTGACCAACGCGCAAGAATATGCGGCCGGCACCAACCCGAAGAATTCCGACACTGATGGCGACGGCCTGCCCGACAAGTGGGAAATCGACCACGGCCTGGACCCGAAGAGCAGCGTTGGCAACAATGGCGCGAACGGCGACCCCGATACCGATGGCCTGAGCAACGCAGGCGAATATGCTGCCGGCACTGATCCGCATAACCCGGATACTGACGGCGACGGCCTTACCGACAAGCAAGAAGTTGATAACAACCTCGACCCAAGCAATGGCAACGGTAACAACAGTGCGACTGGTGACCCAGATGGCGATGGCCTGACCAACGCCGAGGAAATTGCCGCCGGCACAAACCCGAACAGCAGCGACACCGACGGCGATGGTCTGCCAGATGGCTGGGAAGTGCAGTACGGCCTCGACCCGAAGAGCAGCGCCGGCGCGAATGGCGCAAGCGGCGACCCCGACGGCGATGGCCTGAGCAATCTGCGCGAATATCAGCTTGGCACGAACCCGAAGAACAGCGACACCGACGGCGATGGCCTGCCAGATGGCTGGGAAGTGCAGTACGGCCTCGACCCGAAGAGCAGCGCCGGCACGAATGGCGCGAATAGCGATGCTGATGGTGATGGGCTGAGCAATCTGCAGGAGTATAACCTCGGCACCAACCCCAAGAGCAAGGATACCGACGGCGACGGGCTCGGTGACAAGCGCGAGGTTGATCTTGGCACGAACCCGAAGAACAAGGATACCGACGGTGATGGCCTGCCAGATGGCTGGGAAGTGCAGTACGGCTTTAACCCGAAGAGCACGGTTGGGCGCGATGGCGCATCGGGCGATCCCGACCATGATAATCAGAGTAACCTGCAAGAGTACAAGGCCGGAACCAATCCGCTGGTTGCAAACGCCATTCGCTTATTCATCCCTGTAATCACCCGGTAACAGCAAAACAATCAATTCACGAAGAAACAGACAGAGGACGGCACAACCGTCCTCTGTCTGTTTTTGAAACCGAACATCGTGCAGTAGCGCGGCTTCTATTAAGCCAACTTCCTCTGCTCATCAGCAAGCCGCGCCAGCACCAGAAGGCCGGCCAGCGCATCTTCATTTGTATCGCACAGGCGGTACGTTCCACCTAGCCGCTGCATAATTGCGGCGCGCAGCGGCGGCATTGCTTGCACTAACCCACCCGAGAAGACAATGCGCTCCCAATCGGCGGCGGGAGCCAGCCGCTGCGCGCAGGCCGCATACTGCCCGGCCATATACTCGAACGTGGCGCGGAATAGGTGCCCGGCGCTCAGGTTGCCTTCGTGAATATTGCCAAGCGCGCCACCGTTTACGCTGCCGAAAAACGAAAGATCGGCGGTTAAATCGGTTGCGGGCGTTGCAGCCACTGCCTGAGCAATATAGCCCCACGGGTCGCTAAGTGCGAGGCCCTGCGCGCGTGGCAGCTCGGTCAGCAGATCGACCAGCAGCGCCAGCGCGCGCCCGGCTGGCACGTTGGTGATGGTGTGCAGCCACTGCCCGCCAAAGTATGGCCGGATCCCATAATCGCCTGGAACAATGTCGCTCCGCAGCAGGCTGGCTTGTGAGCCGGTCGAAATATTCAGCGAAAGCTCGCCCGGCTGCAGCGCTGCGCTGGCCAGAGCAGATTGCTGGTCGCCAACGCCTGGGAAGCAGGCAAGCGTGCAATCCCCAAGCCGCATCTCGCCGGCTGGCTGGTTGAACGCGCCGATCGGCGGCCAGCGCACACCGCCAAGCCCGAGGCGCTCTAGCAAGGAGCGGTGCCAGTCGCCGGTGCCAATATTAAACGCGCCCTGCGACGCTGCAATTGTTGGCTCGGTGGCGGGCTCGTGCCCACACAGCTGCCACAGGACGAAATCCGCCAGCCCAAGCGCAATCGTGCCTGCGGGCAGTGCGCCCATCTCGCGCATCCAGAACAGCGCACAGATCGGCAGCCCGGGGCGCAGCTCATTGCCTAGCGCCTGGCGGTCGCCTTCCGAGAGCTGGGCCGCAAGCCGTTCGAAAAAGGTGCCGCCGGCGGGGTGGCGGTCAAGCGCGCGGCTATCGCGCCAGGTGACGACGTTTGAGGCCGGCTCGCCGTTCGAATCGCACAGCACAAGCGCGTGCATCTGGCTGCTCAGCATCAGGCCGCTGGAATCGGGCGCAGCGCGCAGCAATTCACCAATCAGGTCGCGCACTGCCGCGACAATTGCGCCCGGCGCAACTTCGAAATAGCCGGCTGGCAGGCCCGGCACCGGCTCGGGGAATGGCCTGCGCTGAATCGCACCGAGCGTGCCGCTTGCCAGGTCGAGCACCGCGCCTTTGATAAAGGTTGTCCCCAGGTCGATGCCAAGGTAGCGCATGCTTCACTCCCTGCATTGTTTCGCCTCACGCGGCACGCCACACGATTTTCTCGAAGGGTGGCAGCGCCGACGCCAGCTCGATGCGCCACGGAATAATTTTCAGCAGCCCGAAGCCCGCCAGATCACGGTAGATCGGCGCCGGATCGTAGCCCAGCGGCGGCTCGACGCGCAAAAACAAATCCCATACCTGCTGGCGCACGGCCATATCGTCCACCCACTCGGCGCGCGCATCGACATAGACCGGGTTCACTGCATCAGTCACATAGGCGAGCGATATGTAG
>LJCR01003310.1 GCA_001399705.1 Kouleothrix aurantiaca | reverse complement strand
GTTTCGTGGCCATTGGTGTTGGCCACCACAGCGCGCCAGCTCAGCTTGCCGCTCGACTGCGGGCGGCCAATGAACATTTCGATCTGCGGCTGGCCGGGCGTGTTGAGTGGGGTTTTCACCACGGCATAGACGCTCCCGGTTGAGTCGGCTTGCAGCGCCTTGATGCTCATATGGTCGTCGGCCAGGTTTGTGCCGCGCGCCACCACGCCGCCAGTCCATTTATTCGCGACCGCGCCATCGGTATGGCTGGCGAAATAAAAGCTGCCGTCGGTCTGGTTGCTCCACAGCACGCCGATTTTCCCGCCGTAGGACACAACTGTGGAAATATCGTCGGCGCTGACGGTGGTATTCGCGCCACTGGCCGGCACGACAAACGGCGTGCCCCACTTGGCGTCGCTGGTGGTGCTGCGGTTGACGAAGATCTTGTTCTGCTGCGCATACGTGACCCACAGCTTGCCCGCGCCATCTTTCGCCAGCACAATCGCCTCTGCGCCGCCGGGTCGGATCGTCACCGGGAAACCGGCGTCGAGCTTGTATTTCCCGCCCGCGTAGCTGTAGCGGAACAGCTTGCCATCCAGCGCCGCGCCGGTCGACTCCAGGCCGCCGCCCGAGGCGACATACAGGTGCGTGCCGTCCCACAG
>LJCR01003308.1 GCA_001399705.1 Kouleothrix aurantiaca | reverse complement strand
GTTGTCATGCCTCCGTTGTGCCAATAAGCTGGCAACTGTATTGGAATGCAGTACCGCACTGCAATGCGGACGGAGGCATGACAACAAGCGTTGTAATTGATATTGGCGCTCTTTGCCGGAAGGGTTTTAGGGAAACCCTTGCCGGTTTCCCTAATCGGGGGCGCGGGGGCGAAGCGCCCCGAGAAAGATCTATAGCGCCAAATGAGGTACGTGGACGCAGCGCCCCGAGAAAGATCTATAGCGCCAAATGAGGTACGGGGACGCAGCGCCCTGCAAAACATAATCGGCGCGAAGCGCCCTAAAAGAGCGGCGCAACCTCGATGATCTGGTCGCGCGCGGGGCCGACCGACACCATTCCCAGGCGCGCGCCCGTCAGCTCGCACAGCCGCGCCACATAATTCTGCGCTGCGGGCGGCAGCCGGTCGAAGCGCTTGATGTTGGCGGTCGGCGCCTGCCAGCCCGGCAGCTCCTCGTAGATCGGCTCGACCTTGCCAAGCACGGCGACATTGCTGGGCGGGTAATCGAGCCCGGCGTCGTGCAGCCGGTAGCCCACGCACACCTTCACGGTGGGCAGCGTATCAAGCACATCCAGCTTGGTGATCACCATCGTGTCGATGCCATTGACGCGCGCGGCATAGCGCG
>LJCR01003307.1 GCA_001399705.1 Kouleothrix aurantiaca | reverse complement strand
GGTTGCAGGTTTGCGAGTTGCAGGTTTGCAGGTTGCAGGTTTGCGAGTTGCAGGTTTGCAGGTTGCCCCGTAGTGCTTACTGCCGACTGCTCACACTGCTCACTGCTCACTGTTCAGTTCTCGGTTCTTTGGTTCTTGGTTCCGTGGTTCTGTCGTTTTGTCGTTCTGCCCTTCTCGGTCCTATCGCAATCGTTAATCTAATACGGATCTAACATACTTTATGCTATACTGCCCCTGACGTGTTACGATTGTGTAATGCGACACCCACGGGGGCAGAACATGCGATTAGAACGGTTTACCGACAAGGCGCAGGAAGCATTCCAGGAAGCGCAAGAAATTATGCACGAGCAGCACCACACGCAGCTCGACGTTGAGCATATTTTCCTGGCGATGCTGCGTCAGCGCGACGGTTTGACCAACCGGGCGCTCAACCGTCTCGGCGTCGATACCGATACCATCTCGCAGCGCGTTGAGCGCGAGCTTGAGAAATCTCCAAAAGTGTATGGCCAATACGGCTATGGCAACCAGGTCTATATCACCCCGCGCACCCAGCGCCTCGTCAAGCGCGCCGAAGAAGAAGCCGCGCGCCTGACCGACCAGTATGTCGGCATCGAGCACCTGCTGATCGCGATCAGTGGCGAG
>LJCR01003304.1 GCA_001399705.1 Kouleothrix aurantiaca | reverse complement strand
AAATCGTTACGCCCGCGTCGTGCAGTTGCGTGACAAGCTGGCTGTAATTGCTGGGCGCGAGGCCGTCGGTCATCAGGATGATATGCTTGATCTTCGTGTTTGCGGCGGTGATCGCCTGCGCCGCGGCCTGCAAGCCCGGCAGAATGTCGGTGCCACCACCATCGTTGAAGCGCCCCAGCGCCTGCTCAATATCAATTGCTGAGGGCAGCTTCTGCAATGGCAGAATCGTCTCGGCCTGATCGTCGAACACCACCAGCCCCACCTGGTCGCGCTGGCTCAGGCCAAGCGTGGCCTGGTAGACCGCTTCTTTCGCCAGGTCGAGCTTGGTGCGCTGGCCGCCGGCTGGCTCGCTCATGCTGCCGCTGCGGTCGATCACCATCACCAGGCCAAGATCGGGCTGCTGGGCGGTGTCGAGCGGGTCGAGGCTGACCGGCAGCATGCTTTCGATGTTCGCGCCAGTTGCGTCGGCCGGGGTGCGGCGGTAGCCGCCCGCGCCAAACGAGTCGGTGCCGCCGATCATCGCGAAGCCGCGCCCAAGATCGCGCACATAGCCGGGGAGCGCCTGCAGCAGCGCGCGCGGCACATCGCGCGAAGGCGTGTCGAGCAGCACGACGCTGGCGTAGGTATTGAGTTGGTCCAGGCT
>LJCR01003305.1 GCA_001399705.1 Kouleothrix aurantiaca | reverse complement strand
GGGATGGCGCGCAGCGCCTGCCAGACGCGCTGCTGGAATGCGGTGGCGCGCACATCCAGCGGCAGATCGAGCGCGGAAGCATCGCTGCTTAGCTCGTGCACAATGTCGCCGGCCCACGCCTGCAGCGCGGCGTCGTCGCGGGTGATTTCGGCGGCGGGGAACTCGTGCGCCAGCGCGGATTCGAGCGCGGGCGCGTCGTAGGCCAGGCTGACAAAGCAGATGCCGCGCGCGGTTGCCGCCACCAGCAGCTGGCCCAGCGCCGTGCTCGTTATGGTATAGACGATCTGCGCGCCCGCGCCGCCGCGCCCATAGGTGGCGGGCGTCATTCCCAGGCGCTCGGGTGCTTGTTCATACAGCCGGCTGCTCGAACCGTAGCCAGCGTCATACAGTGCGTTTGTCACATTTTCCCCCTGCTTAAGCTGCATTTTCAGGCGCTCGACGCGGCGCGCGGCCGCATACTGGCGCGGTGTAATGCCCATTGCGCGTTTGAAGCTGCGCTGAAGATGAAACGGGCTGATGCCCAGCTGCGCGCCAAGCTCGGCCAGCGTGGGCGCGTGCTCACCTGCCGCGTCGAGCGCGGCGCATGCGCGCGCCACCAGCTCGCGCTGGGCCGGGCTCGCGCCGTTTTCGCGCGGGTGGCAGC
>LJCR01003303.1 GCA_001399705.1 Kouleothrix aurantiaca | reverse complement strand
GGCCATGATATACAGCCGCGCCAGGAACTGCGCCTGCCGATCTTCCGGCACGCCCGGCCAGACACGATTGGTCGCCCAGCCCACCTCGGTGAGCCAGACCGGCTTGGGGCCGTAGCGCGCAATCAGGTCGTCGAGGCGCTGCATTTCCTGCGGGAAGGTGAGCGTGCCGTCGCGGCGCAGCGGCTGGCCTTCGGGCGGGTCGGGGCGGTAGGGGTGCACCGCCACCACGTCGAAGCTGCCCCACGCGCCGAGCTTGCCCAGCGCGTCGAGGTAGTCGAAATAGTCGTAGGTGGTTGGCGAGGGTGGGTAGCTCCACACCGCCGCCAGCCCGCCCAGCACGAGCGTCGCCTCAGGGTCGGCGGCTTTGGCGGCGTCGTGCGCCACACCCAGAATGCGGGCGTAGTCTTTGATTTCGTACAAGCCGCTGGAATAGCCCGAGCCGGTCAAATTCGGCTCATTCCATATTTCCCAGTGCTTTACCTGCCCGCTGCGCCCATAGCGCGCAACAGTCTGGTAGACGTAATCGCCCCAGTCTTTGATCCAGGCGTCGAGCGGCGGGGCCTGGCCCTTGAACCAGAGCGGGTTGTAGTCGAGCAGGCCGAGCACATGAATGCCCGCGCTGGCCTGCGCGCTGATGCTGCGG
>LJCR01003306.1 GCA_001399705.1 Kouleothrix aurantiaca | reverse complement strand
GCGCGCAGGTGTGCGGGCGCGCGCCGGCTGGCCTCACACTGTTCGGGCTGATCCAGGGCGGCGGGCCAAGCCGCGAGCTGCGCCGCACGCTGGCCACCGCAATTGGGCTGTTTGGCGGCACCGCCATGGGCAGCATCTGCGCGAACCAGGGCGCGCGAATCATCTAAACTGTATCATCATTCAAGGAAGAAAACTTATGACAACCCGTGCCGCCTCCGACCGCCGCAATGCGCGGCGTGAACAGCGCAAGCGCTCGCCGCTGGAGCAGCTACCGTTTCGCCAGCTCCGCAACACTCTGCCGCCAATTGAGATGCTTTCGGCCGAGCAGATCGAGCAGATTCACGAAACCTCGATGCGCATCATCGAAGAAATCGGCCTCGACTTCCTCGACGACGAGGCGCTCAGCATCTGGGAGCAGGCCGGCGCGAAAGTCGACCACGCCAACCAGCACGTGTGGATCGACCGCAACTTGCTGCTCGACGCGGTGGGCAAGGCCCCGGCCGAGTTCACCTTGCGCGCGCGCAATCCGGCCAAGAACCTGCGCGTGGGCGGCAACAACATCGCCTTTGTCAGCACCAGCGGCACCGCCTTCGCCGCCGACCTCGACAACGGGCGGCGGCCGGGCACGCTTGCCGACGTGCAC
>LJCR01003302.1 GCA_001399705.1 Kouleothrix aurantiaca | reverse complement strand
CTGAATACCGTGCTCGATGTGCGCAGGCTTGAGGTCGGGCGCATGGAGCTGGATCTGGTGCCGATCAGCATTGCTGATCTTCTGGAGCACGCGCTGGAGCCGATGAAAGCATTGATACAGCATAACAAACAGATCCTGCGGCGCTGGATCGGCGAGAATTTGCCCGTGGTGGCGGGCGATCCGCGCTTGTTGCAGCGCGTGGTGGAAAATTTCCTGGGCAATGCGATCAAGTTTGCGTCGCTGGAGGGCGAGCTTGAAGTCGGCGCGTACTACAATGCCGATACGGGATGCGTGCGCGTCTGGGTGGGCGATAATGGGCCGGGCGTGCCCGAGGTGTTGCGCGAGCGGATCTTTGAGAAGTATAGCCAGGCGCCGGGTGAGGAGCGACGCGGCACCGGCCTGGGGCTGGCTTTCTGCAACCTGGTCATTGCGGCGCACAATGGCCGGATTGGAATGGATGATCGGCCAGGAGAAGGCAGCATTTTCTGGTTCGACCTGCCGGCCCAGGCCAAAGATGAAGAAACGCCGCACGCGAAATAGCGTGCAGCGTTTCTTTTACATCCACAGATTACGCAGATTCGGTTATTGGCGTCAGGCAGCAATCTCCTGTTCAGCCGGCACCAGAACTTCGCGCAGGTCGAAGG
>LJCR01003301.1 GCA_001399705.1 Kouleothrix aurantiaca | reverse complement strand
ATGCCATGCTGGCGCATGTGCGCGCCACGCATCGCTTCAACCTGCAAAAAGGGAAAGAAACCGGCTGGTGCAGCTATTCGGCCGGCAGCGAAACCGTAAACGTCGTACCCATGCCCAGCGCGCTCACGACACCGATGGTGCCGTTGTGCAGCGCGACAATCTTCTGGGCGATTGCCAGGCCCAGGCCGCTGCCGCCCTGCGAGCGGTCGCGCGCCAGGTCGGCCTTGAAAAAGCGCTCGAAAATATGCGCCTGGTCGCACTCGGCAATGCCGATGCCGGTGTCGGTGATGCGAAACACCACTTCGCTCAGGCGGCGGTGCAGCTCGACCCGCACGCTGCCGCCTTCGGGCGTGAACTTAATGCTGTTGCCGAGCAGATTCATCCACACCTGGCTGAGCAGGTCGGCGTCGGCGGTGACGCTCAGCTCGTCGAGCGCGATGTCGACATCAAGCGATTTGGCGCTCCACTGTGGCTCGCAGGCGAGCAGCACGGTGCGAATCTGGCGGTCGAGGCGGTAGGCGCGCGGCGCGAAGTGCATGTTCTGGGCTTCCAGCGCGGCCAGCTTCAGCAGGTTATCGCTGAGCTTGGAAAGGCGCACGCTTTCGTCTTCGATGATCGTCAGGCAGCGCTCGCGGTCGCCCGGTG
>LJCR01003300.1 GCA_001399705.1 Kouleothrix aurantiaca | reverse complement strand
CAGAAGCGCTCGAAGATCGGCAGCGGGCAAGGCGCACCGCCGCTGATCACCAGCTTCAGGCGCGAAAAGTCGGCTTCGGCCCAGCGCGGGTGCTGCTGCAAGGCCAGAAACATGCTCGGCACGCCAAAAAAGAGCGTCACGCCCGCGTCGGCCAGCAGGTCGTAGACCTGGTCGCAATCAAAGGCGCGGCACACAATCGAGGTTCCGCCGAGGTGCACCAGCGGCGCGGTGAACACATTCAGGCCGCCGGTGTGGAACAGCGGCGCATTCAGGATCGCCACGTCGTCGGGCGCGAGGCCCCAGCTTGTGTTGGTGTTGATCGCATTCCAAGTGATCGCGCGGTGGGTGAGCAGCGCGCCTTTGGGCAGGCCAGTGCTGCCGCCGGTGTAGCAGATCACCCACGGGTCGTCCCAGCTCAGCGCGGCGGGCGCGGGCGCGGTGTCGGGCAGCGTATCGCGCTCGGCAAACAGCGCATCGGCGGGGTGGGCGCGGGCGTTCGCGTCAAGCGCGGCGAGGTGCGGCACGCCGGGGCGCTCGCGCAGCGCGGCGGCCTGCTCGGCGAAATCGGGGCCGTAGATCAGCACCTGCGGTGCGGCGTCTTCCACCAGCCCGCGCAGTTCGGGCACCGTGAGCCGCCAGTTGAGG
>LJCR01000330.1 GCA_001399705.1 Kouleothrix aurantiaca | reverse complement strand
GCCCGCGTCGCCGGTGCCAAACTGCACCGCGTGAAAATACTCGTGCGCCATGGTGACCTTGAGCGCCAGGAAAGCGGCTTGGGCGTTGCCATTCGCAAACTGGAGCATGTTGCTATTCACCACCATACACGAGGCCAGCGCGACGGTTTCAGTGGCGGCGGTGTTGGGGTTGTCGCCAACAGTGCCGGTGAAGCTGCCACCCGGCGAGGTTACATAGCCATAGGTCTGGTTGCCAATCGGTGAAATTTGCACCGGGAAGCGCCCGAAGGGATTGTTGTCGCTCAGCGGCGGCTGCGCCCAGCCATAGGTGCCAATCTCGGTGCTAAAAGTCTCTTCCAGCGCGCTTGCATATTGCTGCGCCGTGAGTGTATTCACCGAGTCGTAGACGATGTGGAAATGAGTGGTGTTGATCGTATTTGCGCCATCTTCGGTGTCGCACACCGTTGCGGCCTGTGGCGTGGGCGATTGGAGCGCGGCGCGCAGGGCCGGCGAAAAGGCTGCACGCCCACCGGCAAGTGTCTGGCGGGCCCGGTTAATCTCGCGCAGCACCATGGTCGCGCTCCAGCCGCCGCGCCCAACCAGTGATGAGGGCACACGGCTGATGTCGCGCACCGCGTAGAACAGGAAGGTCAGCCGCTGGTCGCCAGTGATCGCGCCGCGCGCAAACGCCTGGTCGATCAGCTCGGGTGTGGTGGGGCGCGTGCTGCGCGCCGCAGCAGGAACCGGTGCCGGCGCGGCGAGCAGCGCAAGCAGGAGCGAGCTAAGAAGCAAAGAAGAACGTGCGACGCGATTCAGCCACGGCACTGAGTGCATAAAGCCTCCATGAGTAAGAACGGCTACAGCAAGGCGATGCGTGGCTCATCATAGCAGTCTTCTGCTTGCGCGGGAATAGCCAAAATGCAACGCGCCGTCTGCAAGTTTGGTGCAAACGGCGCGCGAAGAAGAAGCGGCACGACAGGCTATTGGGCCGGGGCGTGCAAGCCGGCAATATATTGCTGAATGGCGTAGTAGGCCGGGCGCGGCGACCAGTCGCCATTCAGGATGCTGAACGACGCCTGCTCATTCATTGGCTGGCCTTCGCTGGCTTTCAGCGGCCCGAAGTTCAGGTTCCACAGAAACATATTGCCAACCCACGGGTACTGGTCATGGGTGCGCCGCATCGCGCCAACAATATACTCGGCCTGCTGGTCGAACGACACCTGGTTGCCGAACTCGAAGCCAGGGGTGTCGTTCTGCGTGGCCCAGCCAAACTCGGTGATCCAGATCTGGTGGTCGGCCAGGCCATATTCTTCCATCAGCTTGCGCACATTCTCGACATGGCGGAAATAAAACGTTGGCTCGGTCGTCCATCCCTGCGCCGGGCTGGGGCTGTCGGGCCACATCGTATCGGGCGGGTTGGCCGAGCCGCCGGGGTGCACGGCCTGCACATCGAAGTAGTTGCGAATAATGCCGTTCTGGTAGCTGTACATCGCGCGATAGTAGCGCAGGTCCGAAATCGCCGTGTTCGACTGGTTGGTCGCCGTCGAGGCGGGCGGGCCGGCCACCACAATCACGCTCGGGTCCACCGCCTTGATGCTGGTGTAGGCCGCCTTCAGCACCTCCACATAGTGGCCGGCGTCCTCAGTCGAGACATAGCCGCCGTTTTCGTGCGCCAGGTTCTGCTCATTCCAAATCTCAATCGCCTGCACCTGGCCGGGGTAGCGCTGCAGAAGCGCGGCCACAAAATTCCCCAGCGCGGCCGGGTCGTCGGGCAGGCCGTCGCCGCCGTCGGCGCGGTAGAAGCTTGGCGTGCGCACAATCGAGAGCATGAGCTTGAGGTTGTGGGCGTTGACGCTCTGGATGATCGCCTCAAGCTCGCCCCACACATAGTTGCCCGCCGGGCCTTCCTGGTCGCGCCAGTGGATCTGCTGCCGAATCCAGCCGAAGCCCACATCACTGGCTGCACCCAGCGCCGCATCGCGATTGACGTAGTAGAGGTGCGCGGCCACGCCAAACTGGAGCTGATCGCTGCGCAGCGGGAAAGGCAAACCGCCCGGCCCTGCTGCCTGTGTGGTTGGCGTGGGTGGCTGCGGCAGCGGCGTGGGGTAGGGCAGCGGCGTGCTGGTGGGTGTTGCAGCCGAAACGACAGCCGGTTTGGCTGCAGGCACAACTGCTGCGGCCGGCGGGGCACTGGTGGCCACGGCGGCGGTTGGCAGGCTGCTCAGCGCCAGCGCGGTGGTCGGCTCGGGGGTGGAGCAGGCCGAAATCATGGGCAGCAGCAAAGCCAGAACGAGGCTGGCGATCAGTGGGCGGCGCGTGAGCGTTGGCATAGGACCTCCTGCGAAGATGCGGGCAAGTATGTGCTGCGATAGTACGCAGCTCTACTGTACTCGCCCGCCGCCCCAACGACAATCGCAGCAGGTTGCAGAACCATGATCGTAAGCTGTTAGAAAGCTGATAGCGATTCTGATACGCGCGCCCGGCCAGAAATACAAAGCCGGGGGCAGCCATGCCACCCCCGACTATATTGATCCACTTTGCCTCAAAAAGCTGCTACGGCGTCAGCACAAAATAGCCGACCGAGAGCTTGCCGCTCTCCTTGCCCTTAGCCTCGAAGCGCCACAGCCCAAGCGGGTGGTTCGGCTCGGTGACGTAATACAGTCCGGCGTAGCCAATACTGCCCTTGCTGTCGGCCTTGACCGTGTACGAAACCGTCACGCGCGTGCCATCGGAGGCCACCACGCTGGGCGTCACTTCTTCGCCCGGCTTGAAGCCATACGCATCGAAGAAGAACACCGTGCCGGCGCGACCAGCGGGCGGCTCGACCCGCGCATCGACATTGGCGGGCACGCCGGGCTGTGGCGGCGGCAGGCGGCCAATCGCGTCGCCAATGATCAGGAAGTAGCCAACCGCAGCATTGCCGCTCTCGACGCCCTGCCCAACAAACGACCACACGCCGAGCAGCGTGCTTGCGTCGGTGCTGAAGCCAATTCCTGCGCCATCAATCGAGCCGCTGCTGTCGGCGACGGCCTGGAAGCGCGCGCCATACACTGAGCCATCGGGCGAATTCAGCCACACGCCCACCTTCTCGCCAGCCTTGAAGCCATGTGCCGCAAAGCTAAAAGTCGTGCCGGGCAAGCCAGCCTGCGGGATCACGGCGGCGTTCTTGCTGGCGGGCAGCACCGGGCGTATGAGCGAAGGCGAATTGGCAGGCGGCGGGGTTGGGGTCGGTGCCGCGCCGACTGGTGCAGTTGGTGGCGAGCCAGGTGCGAGCGGCGCAGTCAGTTCACGGGGCGCAAACTGCCGGCCCAGCAAGGTCAGCAGCACGCGCTGGCCAGCCGGCCGATCGGGCCAGTACTCAAAGCGCGCCCGCTCGAAATACTGCACCGTATGCACCTTGCCGTCAGATAGCTGCTCATCGACCTCCTCGCTCAGTGGGTAGCCGAAAATGCTCAATCCTTGCGCATCCCAGGTGTCTTTGAAGCCATACTGCACCACGTGCCTGGTTTGTGGAAAGTAATGGCGCTGCTTACTGTTTGTGATCGGCTGGGCCTGCGCAAAGGTACGATTGCCCACTGCCATCACTCCCAGCAGGCCCAGATCGACGCTGGTAGCAGTTGCGCTCGCACGCTCAAAGCGTGCCCGCTCGAAATACTGGTACACGCGGCCGGTCTGCGCGTCGATATATTCTTCGGTTAACGGGTAGCCAAAAACGGGCAGACCGCCGTGCTTATCCCAGTAGTCGCGGAAAACGCCGCGCACATAGTGCCCAGTGGCACTGACATAGACGACCTCGGTAGCTGCGCGGGCCGGTGCTACAACCAGAACTGCCGCAAGCATTACAAGCAATGCCAGAATACTGGCCGTCCAGCGCCACGCAAGAGAACGCACAGGCATTGGTTGTCCTCCTCTAACAGCCGCGCGAAATAGCGGCTGCACAAACGCGAACATTTCAGCTGCGCAAGGTTCTACGCATCAGCATACGCCAAGCGGAATATGTTTGTCAATAGTTTTTTTGGTAATGGAATGGTATACCCCTGCAAGTAGACTCAAAATTGTCGTCAATACGTTGGTAAACCCGTTTTGCGATCATCAGGCCCGGTTCGCCTGGTGAGAGGGCTTGAAGCCCAGAGGCTTTTTTAGAAGGTAGGCGTTTCAACCTGCCCCGTGTTTGTGACGTTTCCACGCCGATCGTTGCATTAGCAGGAGAGTATCATGCTTGGCCTTGTTTCACTGTCTGGACGTTTTGCTGCCGTCATTAACGTCAACCGCTCGCGCATGCGGGTGGGCGATGTACATCGGAACGGTGGCACATCCGTGCATTCGTCGCATCGCACGCGGCACATCATTTCACTGCTCGACTGGTATTA
>LJCR01000033.1 GCA_001399705.1 Kouleothrix aurantiaca | reverse complement strand
CTCTGTGGCTCAACTCACCTGTTCTTCGCACTAAGCGTCGGGGGTAGGGCGTTCGCGGCTGGCTTCGAGGAAATCTTGCAGAATGATCGAGGCGGCCACCTCGTCGATGCGCGCCTTGCGCTGCTCGGGCTTCAGCCCCAGCTCGACCATCATGCGCTCGGCGGCGACGGTGGTCAGGCGCTCGTCGAACAGGCGCACCGGCACGGCGATCTTTTCCTGAAGCTGCGCCGCGAACTCCTGCACGATCTTGGCCTGCGGGCCGATCTCGCCGCTCAGGGTGAGCGGCAGCCCGACCACAACATCGGTCACTTCATAGTCGTGGGCTAGTTTCGCCAGCTCGGCTAGCGCGCGCTGCTGCGGCTGGGCGCGCAGCGTCGTCAGCGGCGAGGCCAGCACGCGGCGTGTATCGCTCAGCGCCACGCCAATCCGCCGGCCGCCCACGTCGAGCGCCAGCACCCGCCCCGGCTCATCACTCATTGCGCGGCCCCTTGCGTTGGCTCCGCTGGCTGCCCGGTCGTTTCCGATGGCGCGGCCGGCTGCCCAACGGTTACGTTCAGCAGGAAATCGAAGCGCGGGAAGCTGGCGCGATCGGGCAATTGAAAATCGCCAATCAGCCCTTGCTCTTGCAGCGAGCGCAGCCCGGCCTCGGCGGCCTCGCGCGACTGGCCGCGCAGAGTTTCTTTCACCTTCGCCAGCGTTTCAGCCGAAAGACCCACCGCGGCCCCACAGCGCTGGATGCCGTCGATGGTCAGGCGCTCGCCATCCCAGTGCACGGCGCGCACTTCCTGCGATGGCGTTTCGCCCGCCTTGCACGGGCCATCGGTGCGCTGCGCAAAGTAATCGCGCACAACCTTGCCCAGCTGCTCGGTGACGGAGTTGCCGCTTGGCGCGGCCAAACCCTTGAAGCTTTCGCGCGCGGTGACGCGGAACGTTGGGTTGTTCGGGTCGGCCACCGGCTGACCAATCCCTGGCTCGACCACCAGCGGCTGCGAGGGGCCATTTTCGCCAAGCTGCGTGGTTGAAGGCGAAACAGTCGACGCATCCACGCCAAACTTGCTCTCATCGATCTTGCTGCGCAGCTGCTGCACGCCACTGTTATACAGGTCGGTCAGGAGCTGCGCAAGCACAGCATCAACATCTTGCCGCGTCACAATGCGCTGCGATGCCTCGCTGCCGCCACCAATCGGCGCGTTGCGAATAAGGAAATTGCTGGTGTCGGTGACGATCGGCTGCTGGCCGGGGATGAGGATCTGCTTGATCGCATTCTCGCCCACGTTCGAGGCGCTGCCCGGCGAGCGCGCCGTCACGCCCACGTTGATCTGCCCGTAGGTGGTGCTGCGCCCCGAGATGCTGGTGGTCGTCTGCGCGGGCGGCACGGTCGAATCGGCGTCGAGCGTGAAGCGCACTTCCTCGCCCTTCTCGTTCGCGCCGATAAACTCCGAGCCTTTGGGCAGCGGCACCGCGCTTTCGATCGTGTTGATGATTGTGACTTCGCCCTTGGCCGTGCCGGAAGGCGACATGGTTTCACCCTGCACCGTGCCCGTCACCGAGGCTTCGACATCAGCCGTGACCGGGGCCGCCTGCACGGCCGCGCCGCCGCCCGCGCCCGAGGCATCGAGCGGGATGATCACGCCTTCGAAAGGATGATCGCCAGCCGCAGAAGCCGGCGGCGCAACGACCACGGTCGCGCGGTTGCTTAGCCCCCATGCGACGGCAGCCAGCGCCAGCAGAACCAGCACCGCCAGGGCAATCATTGGCAGCGGGCTGCGCCGCGCCGGCTCGCGCTCGTCGGCGCGCTCGTAGTCGTAGATGTTGCGCGAGCGCGTGCTGCTGCGCGCCCCGGTGCCGCGCCGGGTGCTGCGCGGGCGCTCGCGCTCGTCGGCATCAAAATCGGCGGCGCTAAAACGCCGGGTGGTTCCGCCACGGGCCGGTTCGCTTTCGATGCCAGCCCAATCGTCCAGTGCGTCCGCAAAATCTTCGTCGGCAGGCCGCCGCTCGTCGCGCTCGTAGGTCTGCGTCGCGTCGGAAAAATCGTCAAGCGCGGCATACAGGTCGGCGTCGGCTTCGTCGGCGTAGCGATCGCGCGCGGGCACCTGGCCCAGCGCATCCAGAAAGGCTGCGTCGCGCGGATCGAGGCGCGTTTCGGGCAGCACGCGCGTGCTGCGGTCGCGCGGCGGCAGGGGCGGGCGCTTGGTGCGGCCATCGTCGATCTGAAAGCTCTCGATATTGTTGCGCTTGGCAGCCGCAATCACCTGCGCGTCGGCGCTGAACACCAGCAGCAGAACGCCATCGGCCTCAAGCGCGCGGCGCAAGCGCTCAAAGCCGCGCGGCGCCTGAAATGCGCCAGTATCGGGCGGCACCAGCAGCTGCACCATGCGCGAGCGCGTCGCGCGCACTTTCGCCAGCGCCGTGTCGACGGTGTCGTCGGGCGCGAGCGGCACCAGCGCGGATTCAGCAGCTGACATCAGTACGCCTCTCTTTTATCGCATTCCTGCCAGAATCAAGAACCGGAAAACACAGAACCGAGAACCAAGAACCGCGGAACCAAGCAGATGGCAGTAGGCAGCGGGCAGGCGCACTGCAACCTTCCAACTTTCAAACTTGCAACCTGCAAACCGCCAACCCGCAACTTACTGCGCCTGCTCGCCCACCAGCCGACCCACCTGCGCCAGCGCCTCGTCGAGCTTGGCAACATCGCGCCCACCAGCCTGCGCCATGTCGGGCCGGCCACCGCCGCCGCCGCCCATCACCTGGGCCAGCGCCTTGACCATATTGCCGGCGTGGAGCTTGCGCTTCACCAGATCGGGCGTCACAACGGCCAGAATCTGCGGTTTCTCGGCAATCACCGTGCCCAGCACCACCACGCCGCTGCCCAGCTTGTCGCGCAGCCAGTCGCCCATTTCGCGCAGCCGCGTGGCGTCGGGCGCGTCAACGCGCGCCGCCAGAAAGGGCACATCGCCCTGCTGCTGCACGTTGCTCAGCAGGCTTTCCAGCGCGCCACGCGCCGATTGTGCGCGCAGCTTGTCGAGTTCCTGCTGGCGCTGCTTCAGGTCGCCCATCAGCGCGTCGAGCTTTTCCAGTGCCTGCGCGGCCGGCACACCCAGCCGCGCGCTCAGGTCGCGCAGCGTAACCGATTGCGCCTCGACCCACTGCTCGGCGCCCGCGCCTGTGATCGCCTCGATGCGGCGCACGCCGCCCGCCACGCTGCTTTCGCCCACAATGCGGAACAAGCCAATCTCGCCGGTGCGACCGACGTGGATGCCGCCGCACAGCTCACGCGAGCACATCACGTGCGAGGTTGGGGGTTGGGGGGTTGGGGGCTGATCTTCAACTGGAGCTTCTTGCTTCAAATCTAGTTCAACATTCGCTCCCGAATCGCCTAACCCCCATCCCCCATCTTCTATTCCCGCGTCCACGCAGCCAACCGTCACCATGCGCACGCGGTCGCCATATTTTTCGCCAAACAGCGCCATTGCGCCGCGCTCCAGCGCGCGCTGGTAGTCGGTTACTTCCCATTCCACCGGCGTGTCGGCACGAATCCAGGCGTTGATGCGCCGCTCGATGTCGCGCTGCTGCTCGGGCGTAACCTGCCGATTGTGCGTGAAGTCGAAGCGCAGGCGATCCGACGCGACCAGCGAGCCAGCCTGCGCGGCGTGCGTGCCAAGCACATCGCGCAGCGCGTGGTGCAGCAGGTGCGTGGCGGTATGGTTGCGCATCACGTCGCGGCGGCGCTCGGCATCCACATACGCCTTGAGCTCATCGTGCAGCGCCACGCTCCCCGACTCGACCGTGCCATAGTGGACGATCACGCCCGGGACGGGGCGCTGCGTGTCGGTGATGTAGACGCGCCCATTCGGCCAACCAGCACGCCAGTGTCGCCCACCCGGCCGCCGCTTTCGGCGTAGAACGGCGTGCGGTCCAGCACAAGCTGCACCGGCTGGCCAGCATTGGCCGCGCTCACGGCGTCGCCGCCCGAAACCAGCGCCAGCACGCGCCCGCTGGCAGCGTAGTGCTCG
Source organism: Kouleothrix aurantiaca (assembly GCA_001399705.1). Taxonomy (GTDB): domain Bacteria; phylum Chloroflexota; class Chloroflexia; order Chloroflexales; family Roseiflexaceae; genus Kouleothrix; species Kouleothrix aurantiaca. Next base: position 7,194 of record LJCR01000033.1, on the reverse strand, counting down.
TAGCCCAGGAATTCCGTCGCCGGCAGCTCGAAATCGCTCCACACCTCGGCCTCGGCGCCGCGCTTGAACTGCGTGGCGGCGCGGCTGCGCGTGCGCTGCTCAGCCATCGCGCGGTCGTAGGCTGGCTCGTCGACCTCCAGCCCCTGCTCGGCAGCAATTTTCTGCGTCAGGTCGAGCGGGAAGCCATACGTGTCCTTGAGCGTAAAGGCATCTTCGCCTGGCAGTACGGTGCTGCCCGTCGCCTTGACCTGGTTGATCACCCCGCCCAGGCGCGTGATGCCGCCGGCCAGCGTGCGCAGGAACTGGCGCTCTTCAACATCGGTCGTTTCGAGAATGAACTGGCGGCGCAGCTGCAGATCGGGGTAGGCGTCGCCCATCTGCTCGATCACGGTTTCAATCACATCGGCCATGAATGGCTTGTCGAAGCCGATTGTGCGGCCCTGGTAGGCCGCGCGGCGCAGGATGCGGCGCAGCACATACGAGCGGCCGGTATTACCCGGCAGCACGCCATCGGCGATCAGAAACGCCACCGCGCGGCTGTGGTCGGCCACGGCGCGGTACTGCGCGAAATTCGCGCGGTAGTGCGCTTCATCGCTGCCAAGCAGGGCAATCGTGCGCTGAATGATCGGCGTAAAGACGTCGGTGTCGTAGTTCGCTTTCACGCCCTGCAACACCATCGCCATGCGCTCCAGGCCCATGCCGGTATCGACCGAGGGGCGCGGCAGCGGCTGCATGGTCGCGCGGTCGAACTGCATGAACACGTTGTTCCAGATCTCGACATAGTCGGGGTCGTCGCTGTTCACGCCGTCCGGTGTCATCTTGCTCAGGTCGTCGCCCAGGTAAACGGTGATCTCCGAGCACGGCCCGCACGGCCCGGTGTCGCCCATCACCCAGAAGTTATCTTTGCGGCCAAAGCGCAGCACGCGGCTCGGGTCGGCGCCCGCCGCGATCCAGAGCTGCTCGGCTTCTTCGTCTGGCCCGAGGCCCCACTCATCGTCGCCGGCAAACACCGTGAACCACAGGCGCTCGATTGGCAGCTCAAACGTCTTGGTCAGCAGGTCCCACGCCATGCTGATCGCCTCGCGCTTGAAATAATCGCCAAACGAAAAATTGCCCAACATTTCAAAGAAGGTCTGGTGGCGCGGCGACGGCCCAACTTCCTCAAGGTCGTTGTGCTTGCCCGAGACGCGCATGCACTTCTGGGCCGTCACAGCGCGCGAGTAAGGGCGCTGCTCAAGGCCCAGAAACGTGTCTTTGAACTGCACCATACCCGAGTTCGAAAACAGCAACGTTGGGTCATTCCCCGGTATCAGCGACGAACTCGGCACAATCGTGTGCCCGCGCTGCTCAAAAAACTGTAAATACGTGCGGCGAATCTCCGCGCTCGAAAGATGCTTCATAAAATTAAACATTCCTCACAATGTGCCGATTATCGCGCGCACCCGCAGCAAATAGGCGCAGCAATGGCGAAGCGGCGCAGTGGCGACGGGCAGTGCGGCTATTCCATCCACACACTCAAGTGCGCCGTAGTACAGCCCGCAGAGCAGTTATCGCAATGGTTCCACATGGCAGCCACAAAGGCAGAATCGCGCATTCATCTGCGGCATTGTACGGCATCCCACACAAAACCGTCAACCCTGCCCCGGCGTGCGGCGGAAAGCCCAAAACCCTTGCGTTTTGACTTCCGACGCCGTATAATGACCCCATGCTACCGGGTAGCTACGCATCCAGCCCGTCTATTAGGGAAGGCGCATGGAAGAGCAAGAACGAGCTACAGCCGACGAGCACGTTGATCTCGAAGCAAACCACGCCAACGGAACGCTCCACGAGTTGTCTGCCGAAGAGGCAGAAGACCGCGCTTTGATGGAGCAGTTCCTCCGCAACCCCGCGCACGACTACCGCAACCTTCAGTATGGCGACACCGTTGACGGTACTATCATGCGCGTCGACCGGGATGAGATTCTGGTCGATATTGGGTCCAAAGCCGAAGGTGTAGTGCCAGCGCGCGAAATGCAGTCGCTGGCGTCCGAAGACCGGGCCGCGCTGCGGCCAGGTGATGAGCTGCTGGTCTTCGTCGTCCAGATCGAAGACAAGGAAGGGCGCGCGGTTCTTTCCGTCGATAAAGCGCGCCAGGAAAAGAGCTGGCGGCGGCTCCAGCAGAGCTTTGATAACAACGAGGTTATTGAAGCCAAGGTCATCAACTACAACAAGGGTGGGTTGCTGGTCAATCTCGACGGTGTGCGGGGCTTTGTCCCGTCGTCGCAGGTCAGCGGCATTAGCCGCGGGCCCGAGACGCAAAAGCAGTCGGATATGGCTAAAATGGTCGGCACTTCCATGCCGCTCAAAGTCATCGAGATCAATCGCAATCGTAACCGGCTGATCCTTTCTGAGCGCCAGGCCGTCCAGGAGGTTCGCGAGGGCCGCAAGGACGAATTGCTTACCACCCTAAAAGAAGGGGATGTGCGCACGGGCATGGTCACATCGATCGCCGATTTCGGCGCATTTGTCGATATTGGCGGGGCGGATGGGCTGGTGCACCTCTCGGAGCTATCGTGGAGCCGGGTCAAGCACCCTAGCGAAGTGCTCAAACCAGGCGATAAGGTCCGCGTCTACATCCTGAGTGTCGACAACGACCGCAAGCGCATTGCACTGTCGATCAAGCGCACGCAAAACGAGCCCTGGTCGACGGTCAACGAGCGCTACCAGTTGGGCCAGGTTGTCGAGGGAACGATCACTCAGCTGGCATCATTCGGCGCGTTTGCGCGGATTGAAGATGGTGTCGAAGGCTTGATCCACGTTTCGGAGATGGGCGATGGCCGCGTCCAACATCCTCGCGATGTGGTGCAAGAAGGCGATGTCATCAAGGCGCGAATTATTCGCATTGACCCTGCGCGCAAGCGCATGGGCCTGAGCATGCGCCAGCCCAACGAGGCAGAGGATTCTGGCACGCCTCCGGCCGAGGAAGAGCCGGAATAGCGCGCTAGGGCGGCGGCTGCGAGGGGAGAATACTAGTGGAGAACTATTATGTCCGAACGGGCGTTCGATAAATTTACCAAGCGCGCCAAACAGGTGCTCCAAATTGCCACCGAAGAGGCCCGCGCGTTCAACCACCCGTATATTGGCACCGAGCATATTCTGCTTGGCCTGATCAAGGAAGGCGAGGGCGTGGCCGCCCGCGTGCTCGATGATCTGGGCGTCAAGCTGTCGCAGGCCCGCCACGCCGTCGAGTTCATCGTCGGAATGGGCGAAGGCCCAACGCGCGAAGGCCAGGATCTGACGGCGCGCGCGAAAAAGGTGATTGCCTACGCGGTCGATGAGGCCAAACGCCTGAACCATCACTACATCGGCACCGAGCACCTGCTGCTTGGGCTGGTGCGCAATGGCGAAGGCGTGGCTACCGGCGTGCTCGATATCATGGGCGTCTCGCTTGAACAGGTGCGCACCCAGGTGATGCGTGTCCTGCGGCAAGGCACCGGCGCCAGCATGGAACGCTCGTCGTCGGGCTCGCAATCGACACCGCCGCAGCAGTCGCAGTCGCAGCGCCAGAGCAAAACTCCCTACCTCGACGCGCTGGGCGCCGACCTGACCGAGATGGCCGAAGCCGGCCGGCTCGATCCGGTGGTGGGCCGCCAGCACGAGATCGAGCGCGTGATCCAGATTCTGTCGCGCCGCACCAAAAACAACCCCGCCCTGATTGGCGAGCCGGGCGTCGGCAAAACCGCGATCGTCGAGGGCCTGGCCCAGCGAATCGTGGCCGGCGATGTGCCCGACAGCATCAAGGGCAAGCGCGTCGTCACGCTCGACATGGGCGCGCTGGTGGCTGGTACGAAATATCGTGGCCAGTTCGAAGAGCGGCTGAAGCGCGTGGTTGACGAGATCAAGGAAACGCGCTGCATCCTGTTTATCGACGAGTTCCACACGATCATTGGCGCGGGCGGCGCGGAAGGCACGCTCGACGCGGCCAACATCCTCAAGCCGGCGCTGTCACGCGGCGAACTGCAAACCATTGGCGCAACCACGCTCGACGAGTATCGCAAGTACATCGAGCGCGATGCGGCACTGGAGCGGCGCTTCCAGCCTGTGATGGTCGACCAGCCGAGCGAAGAAGAAACGATCGAAATTCTGCGCGGCATCAAGAGCCGCTACGAGGATTTCCATCAGCTCCAGATTTCCGACGACGCGATCAAGGCCGCGGCGCATCTTTCGGCGCGCTACGTTCCCGACCGCTTCCTGCCCGACAAAGCGATCGACCTGATCGACGAGGCGGCGGCGCGCGTGCGCATGACGCGTTCGGCCACCCCACCCTCGCTGCGCGACGCGCTGCGCGGCCTGGAGGCCATTCGCAAGGAAATCGAAGCCTCGATTGAAGACGACCAGCTTGATCTTGCGGCCGACCTGCGCGAAAAAGAAGAGCGCATGAAGGGCCGAATCGCCAAGATCGAGAGCGACATGGGCATCAACAGCGATGCCGAAGTCTCCGAGCGCCCATATGTCACCGAGGAAGACATTGCCGAGGTGATTGGCATGTGGACGGGCATCCCCGTAAGCGCCTGCAGGGCGACGAGACGACGCGCCTGCTCCAGATGGAAGACTACCTGCACAATCGCGTCGTCGGCCAGCAGGAAGCGATCGTCACGATCGCCAAGGCGGTGCGGCGCGCGCGCGCGGGCCTGAAAGACCCGAAGCGGCCGATTGGCTCGGTTATCTTCCTTGGCCCGACGGGCGTGGGCAAGACGGAGCTGGCAAAAACGCTGGCCGAGTTTATGTTCGGCTCGGAGGAGCACCTAATTAAGATCGACATGTCGGAATTCCAGGAGCGCCACACCACCTCGCGGCTGGTTGGCTCGCCGCCTGGATATGTGGGCTATGGTGAGGGCGGGCAGCTTACCGACGCGGTGCGGCGCAAGCCTTACAGCGTGGTGCTGTTCGATGAAATCGAAAAGGCGCACCCGGATGCGTTCAACCTGCTGCTGCAGGTGCTCGAAGATGGGCAGCTCACCGACGGCAAGGGCCGCCGGGTCGATTTCCGCAACACCATCATCATCATGACGTCGAACGTCGGCACCGAGCACATTCGCCGCGCGTCGCGGATTGGCTTCTCGTCCTTCTCGACGGGCAGCGAACTCGACACCGACGATGTGCGCAAGAAGGTCGACGACGCGCTGAAGCAGCTGTTCCGGCCCGAGTTCCTGAACCGTATTGATGCGACGATCATCTTCCACGCGCTCACCACCGAGGAGATCCACCAGATCACCTCGCTGATGCTCAAGCGCGTGCAGGAGCAGATCAAGGAGCATGGCCTGTCGCTGGAAGTCCGTCAGGACGGCATCGACCTGCTGGCCAAGCGTGGCTACGACCCGGCCTTTGGCGCGCGCCCGCTGCGCCGCATCATCACCAACCTGATCGAAGACCCGCTGTCGGAAGGCGTGCTGGAAGGCCGCTTCCAGACCGGCGATACGGTGGTGATCGACACGGCGACGCTGGAAAGCGGCGAAACCTACCTGCGGCTCCGCCCGGCCCGCGAGGTCAAGAGCGAAGTCGAAGAGGTAGAAGGCGCGATCGCCTAACGGATAATCTCGAACGGCGAAGGGCTGCGAGCGAAGGTTCGCAGCCCTTTGTTATGCTTGCGGGCAATGTACTATCCCGAGACGGGACCTTTCGCCCGTGGCAGCGCGCCCCGCGCCCCTTCTTCGGCGGGGCTCGCGTGGTATAATTGGGCCTGCAATTCACCACCATGGCGAACACGCCTAGCCGAACGGAGATACCTTTTCTTGGCAAAAACACGCACTATCTATATCTGCCAGCAGTGCGGCTCGCAGCAAAGCCGCTGGATGGGCAAGTGCCCCGACTGTGGCACGTGGGATAGCCTGGTTGAGCAGACCGAGCGCAAAGAGCCGGCTGGCGGTCGCGGGCGTGGGCCAATCGGCGCCGGTGGTATGAATCAGCCCGTGCCGCTGCGCGAGGTGCCAACCGGTGGCTTCGAGCGGCTCCCTGTTCTGGGCGATGAATTCGCGCGCGTGCTGGGTGGCGGCATGGTGCCGGGTAGCCTCGTCTTGATTGGTGGCGACCCGGGCATTGGCAAAACCACGATTCTCAGCCAGGTGGCCGCGCAGTTCGCCGATCAGGTTGGGCCAGCGCTGTATATCTCGGCCGAAGAGTCGATCCAGCAGATCAAGCTGCGCGCCGGGCGCATGGGCCTCGACCCCGAGCGCTTGCTGGTGTATTCCGAAACCAGCCTCGACTCGATCCTGGAGCAGATCGCCAATGTTCGCCCAAAGCTCGTGGTCGTCGACTCGATCCAGACCGTGTATCTGGAGGAATTGACGTCGGCGGCGGGCAGCGTCAGCCAGGTGCGCGAAGGCGCCCTGCGGCTCCTGCGGCTGGCGAAAGATACTGGCATCCCGATGTTCCTGGTTGGCCATGTCACCAAAGAAGGCGCGATCGCCGGGCCGCGCGTGCTTGAACATATTGTTGACGTGGTGCTCTACCTGGAGGGCGAGCGCTTCCACCAGTACCGGCTGCTGCGCGGCGTGAAAAATCGCTTTGGCTCGACCGACGAGGTCGGCGTGTTCGAGATGACCGAGGGCGGCCTGCGCGAGGTGCCGAACCCGTCGCAGGTTTTCCTGGCCGAGCGCAGTGTCGGCACGCCTGGCTCGGCGGTGGCAGTGACAATGGAAGGCACGCGACCGCTGCTGGTGGAAGTGCAGGCGCTCACCGCCAACACCAACAGCGCGCAGCCGCGACGCACGTCCAACGGCTTCGACATGAACCGCCTCCTGATGCTGACAGCGGTGCTGAGCAAACGTGTCGGCCTGCCGCTATTCAATCAGGACATTTATGTCAATATTGTTGGCGGCCTGCGTATCACCGAGCCCGCCGCCGACCTGGCTGTCGCCATCGCGATCGCCTCGTCGTACCGCAACCAGCGCGTGCATAGCGATTTGGTGCTGGTTGGCGAAATTGGCCTTTCGGGCGAACTACGCAGCACCAGCCAGCTCGACCGGCGGCTGAGCGAGGCGGCCAAGCTCGGCTTCGCGCGTTCGCTCTACCCGCGCACCAGCGCGCCGCCTAAAGTCGAGGGCCTGCGCCTCGCCGAGGTGCGCTCGGTTGCCGACGCCGTCGATCTGGCGCTTGAGCGCGGCGCGGCCCGTGGAAACGAAAGCGACGACGATTAAGCGTGCAGCGGCGCATAGC
>LJCR01003299.1 GCA_001399705.1 Kouleothrix aurantiaca | reverse complement strand
GTATATCGACCTGCTGGGCGCGCCCGAAGCCAGCGCGGCCCCGCATGTGGCGGTTGCGCGAGTCGAGGAGCTGTATTCTTTCCCCGACACCGAGCTGCGCGCCGTGATCGGGCGCTACCCGCACCTGCAAGAGGTCGTCTGGCTGCAGGAAGAGCCGCGCAACATGGGCGCGTGGAACTATATCGCCCCGCGCCTGCGCGCGCTGCTGCCGGCCGATATGCCGCTGCTGTATGCCGGGCGCGCCGAGTCGGCCACGCCGGCGGAAGGCTCGCTGGTGGAACACGCGATTGAACAGGCACGGATTATCGCGCAGGCGCTGCAGGGCCAGCTTCAGCCCGCCGCCGGCAGCCTTGCGTAACACATCAGAATATTCTGTAGAGTGGAGAAAACTATGGCGGTTGAAGTGCGTGTTCCAACCCTCGGTGAGTCGATCGTCGAGGCGACGGTGGGCAAGTGGCTCAAGCGCGTGGGCGATACCGTCGCCGCGGGCGAGACGCTGGTCGACCTGGAAACCGACAAAGTGAATGTCGAAGTCGCCGCCGAGCAGGCGGGCGTGCTTGAGCAAATTCTGAAAAACGAGGGCGAGAACGTCGCCGTGGGCGAGGTAATTGGCACGCTTGGCGCAGGCGGCGCTGCTGCGCAAAAC
>LJCR01003298.1 GCA_001399705.1 Kouleothrix aurantiaca | reverse complement strand
TATCCGGGCGGCGCGCCAATCAGGCGGCTGACGGTGTGGCGCTCCTGGAACTCGCTCATATCCACGCGGGTCATGGCGTCTTCGCTGTCGAACATAAACTCAGCCAGCGCCTTGGCCAGCTCGGTTTTGCCCACGCCGGTCGGCCCGACGAAGATAAACGAGCCAATCGGGCGGCCGGGGTCTTTCAGGCCACTGCGCGCGCGGCGAATGGCGTCGGAAAGCGCCTCAATCGCTTCGTGCTGACCGATCACGCGCTCGTGGAGGCGCGCTTCCATGTCCACCAGCTTTTCGCGCTCGGTTTCGAGCATGCGATTGACGGGCACGCCGGTCCAGTTCGACACAATCGCGGCAACATCCTCTTCATCCACCACTTCGTCGAGGTTCGAGGTTTTCAGCCAGGCGTCGCGCGCAGTGCTGAACTCCTGCTCAAGCGCCAGGAAGCGGGCGCGCAGCGTGGCGGCGCGCTCGTAGTCGCGGCGGGCGCCGGAATCTTCTTCCTCGCGGCGCAGCTTTTCAAGCTCGCTTTCCTGCTCGCGCAGGTCGGCCGGCATGGAGTAGATGTCGATGCGCAGCTTGGCGCTGGCCTCGTCAATCAGGTCAATCGCCTTGTCGGGCAGGAAGCGGTCGGCGATGTAGCGGCTGGAAA
>LJCR01003296.1 GCA_001399705.1 Kouleothrix aurantiaca | reverse complement strand
CCCGGCGCGCAGCTTGTGATCGACCAGGCTGGCGCAGACCTGGCGCGCATGGTCGAGGCGGTGGTGAGCTCGCTGGGGCTGGAGCGCCCGCCGGTCGCGCTTTCTGGCGGCGTGATCCTGAGCAGCCGGCGGCTGCGCGCAAGCATGGCCGCGCAGATAGCGGTTGAGCTGGGCGAGATTACGAGCGTCGACGACCCAACCACCGGCGCGGTGGTGATCGCCCGCCACATGCTGGCCGAGGCGCGCACGCTGGCCGTGGGGTAGCACAGAACCAAGAACCAAGAACCAAGAACCGAGAACCACGGAACCACGGAACCTTCACACTCTTTGCGTTCTTTGCGTTCTTTGCGGTTCATTCTTCCGGTCGTCGGTCGTCGGTTGTCGGTCGTCATTCATAAGAGGAACGAGCGTGAGCGCTTCGCCAACCACCACCCATACACCCGAATCGGTCGCCGAGCTGGCCGCGACTGTGGAAGCGGCTGCGCGCCAGGGGCGTGTGCTGACGCCCTGGGGCGCGGGCACGCTCCAGCACCTTGGCCGCGCGCCGCTGCCCGAAGCCGAGCAGCTGTGCACCGGCGCGCTCAACCGCTATCTGCGCGGCCATGCTTGCGCGCAGCCGCCGGCTGCTCAGGATCACGCCGCCAGAA
>LJCR01003297.1 GCA_001399705.1 Kouleothrix aurantiaca | reverse complement strand
TGCTGAGCGATGTTGGGCGGATCGGGCCGGCTGTCGACGTGGGCGTGCACTACGCCAACCACAAGCTGCAGAACCCGTTCAGCGCGCCCGCCAGCTGGCCGACGCCGCGCAACCGCGCCTATGCCGCCGCCAGCAAAACGCCCGACGACGTCGTGTATGGCTTTATCAAGCAGCGGCGGGCCAGCGGCGACGCGCCCGGCGACCTGCTCGACATGCTGCTGGAGGCGCGCGACGCCGACACCGGCGAGCAGATGAGCGACCAGCAGATTCACGACGAGGTGCTGACGATCTTCGCGGCCGGGCACGAAACTACCGCCAATACGCTCACTTTCGCGTGGTACCTGCTCAGCCAGCACCCCGAAATTCTGGCGCGTCTGCACGCCGAGCTCGACACGGTGCTGCAAGGGCGCGCGCCCACCGTGGCCGATCTGCCGCAGCTGCCGTTCACACAGCAGGTATTCAAGGAAACGCTGCGCCTCTACCCTGCCGCGCCAATTGCCGGCCCGCGCCGCGTGCTGGCCGACACCACGCTGGGCGGCTACAGCATCCCGGCGGGCGGGCGCCTGATCACCAGCATCTATAATATTCATCACCACCCGGCGCTGTGGGAAAACCCCGAAACATTCGACCCCGACCGCTTCGCGCCC
>LJCR01003294.1 GCA_001399705.1 Kouleothrix aurantiaca | reverse complement strand
GCCAAGGCCGGTTTCCGGGCGATCTCGTACGACCGGCGCGGCTTCGGGCGCTCGGGGCAGCCGTGGGACGGCTACACCTACGACACGCTGGCCGGCGCGCTGGCCGACGTGATCGAGTCAACCGGCGCACAGGATGCAACGCTTGTCGGCTTTTCGATGGGCGGCGGCGAAGTGGCGCGCTATATGTCGCGCCATGGCGGCAAGAATGTCGCGCAGACGGCGCTGATTGCTTCGGTCGTGCCGTACATGCTCAAGGCCGACGACAACCCGAAAGGCACGCCGCAGGCAACCTTCGACCAGATGGCGGAAGGCATGAAAAAAGATCGTGCCAGCTTCTTCGCCACGTTTTTCAAAGATTTCTTTGGCGTTGGCCTCGTGAGCAGCCCGGTCAGCGACGAAGTGCTGCACTGGGCCTGGAACCAGGCCATGATGGCGAGCCTCAAGGCGACGCTCGACTGCGCGACCGCCTTTGCCAGCACCGACTTCCGGCCCGACCTGTCGTCGATCACCACGCCAACACTGATTGTGCATGGCACCGCCGACAAGACTGTGCCGATCGACGCATCGGCGCGCGCCGCCAAGGCTGGCATCCCGCACGCCCGCCTGGTCGAATACGATGGCGCGCCGCACGGCCTGTTCGCTACACAC
>LJCR01003291.1 GCA_001399705.1 Kouleothrix aurantiaca | reverse complement strand
CCGCTGAGCGAGCTGCGGCTGGCGCTCGACCCGGCGGTGGAAAGCCCGGTGCAGCTTGCGCCGATGATCGACCCGAACTTCCATAGCTGCGGCACGGTGCGCCCGCACGGCGAGGCCGAACTGCGCCACCCTGAGCCTGGCTTCTACATCGCGGGCATGAAGAGCTACGGCCGCGCGCCGACCTTCCTGATGCTGACGGGCTATGAGCAGGTGCGCTCGATTGCGTGCGCGCTCACCGGCGACATGGCTGGCGCAGCGCGGGTGGAGCTGGAGCTGCCTGAGACGGGCGTGTGCTTCACCGACTACGAGATCGGCTCGTGCTGCGGGGTTTCGCAGCCTGCCGCGCAAGCCGACATTGGGCTGGTGGCGAGCGCAAGTTGCTGCGGCCCGGTTGCCGCCGCGCCCATTGCTACAAGCAGCATTGGCGTGATCGACCTCGCGCCGGTGGCAGCGAGCGCAAACTGCTGCGGGCCGGTTGCCGTCGCCGCGCCTGTGGCGGTGGTGGCGAGCGCAAGCTGCTGCGGCGACGACTGCTGTAGCGGCGGCGCGGCCACGGCTGGCTGCTGCGATGACGATTGCTGCGCGACGGAAGACGCGCCGGCCCAGCTGATCGAGCTTGCGCCGGTGGCGGCCAGCGCCGGCTGCTGC
>LJCR01003293.1 GCA_001399705.1 Kouleothrix aurantiaca | reverse complement strand
CACGAAGACACGAAGGCACGAAGGGTTTCAGGAAGCTACCAAATCTTCGAGTCTTCGAGCCTTTGTGTCTTCGTGGCAATAGCTCCGACTATCTTTTGAAGCGCTGCATCTGCGTAATCTGTGGATTTTCCCATCCCCTATCGCCTGCGCCGCGCCAGCAAAAACATCACGCCCGCGCCAAGCGCCACCGCCGGCAGCGGGTAGCGCCGCACCATCTCGGCTACCTCGCCCGCAAACGACTTCTCGCCAGCCGGGGCGGCTTCGCCACCCGAGAATGGCGCAAGCGTGGGCGTGCCAGCGCGGTTGGCAGCGCTCAAAAGCGCGCGCTCGTCGCTGGGTGTGAGGGCGGGGGCCGGGCGCGCCGCCGGCGGCGTGCGTGTGTTCAATAGCTCGTTCAGAAACGCATCCTCGCGCTGTTGTTCAGTCATGGGGCACCTGCTTCCGTTGATTATTTTTCCAAAACTGGAATGCAAGAATGGTGCCGTACTCTATGCCGTATTCAGAAGTCGGCATAGAAAATCACGCTACTTGAAACGAACAGATGACGCGAAAATACGCACTACGCACTATCTTGATGGGATAGTGCGAAGTGCGTAGTGCGTTAGAAATTCCGAAAAGCGTATCACGCCACGACCGGTTGCGCCTCGG
>LJCR01003295.1 GCA_001399705.1 Kouleothrix aurantiaca | reverse complement strand
CTCTACGATCCCTACGATGCGTTCCGCCGCGCGCAGGAGCACGCGGTGCATTTCAGCAGTTTTGTGGCCGCCGAGCTGGAGCAGTTTCGCGCCCGCCACGACCGCCCGGGCATTGCGCTGGTGCCGCTCGATGTGGATGTGCTGGGGCGTGGCTGGTTTGAAGGGCCAACCTGGCTGCGCGCAATGATCGAGGCGTTTAGCGAGCAGCGCACGGTTGCGCTGACCACGCCCTCGCCCTACCTCAGCACGGTGCGGCCGCGCTTCGGCGTGACATTGCGCGATGGCTCGTGGGCGGCGGAAGACTACCACCGCCTGTGGAATGCGCCCGCCGCGCGCCCGCTGCATTGGGCGCTGAGCGAAGAAGCCGAGCGCGTGGCGCGGCTGGTGCAGCGCTACCCCAATGCGCAGGGCGACCGCGAGCGCGTGCTGAACCAGGCGGTGCGCGAGCTGCTGCTGGCCCAGTCGAGCGATTGGCTGCTGGGCCTGGGCGCAGGCACCGACGACGATGCGCTGGCGCGGCCACTGGAGCACCTGCGCCGCTGCGAGCGTTTGTGCGGCATGGTTGCCGCCGACGCGCTGAGCGACGAGGACAGCGCATTCCTTGACGCGGTGGAAGAGTGGGATAACCCCTTCCCGATGCTCAACTAC
>LJCR01003292.1 GCA_001399705.1 Kouleothrix aurantiaca | reverse complement strand
CAGGATCGGGCTGAGCATCGTGCCGAGCAGCGCCCGCATGCGCCCGATCCGCCCGCCCTTCTCAAGGTAGCGCAGCGTCTCGAAGGCAACCAGCAGCACGCCCTTATCGCGCCGCTGCTCAACCAGCGCGGCGGCCTCTTCGAGCGTTGCGCCATCGCGCACGGCCTGTGCAGCTTTCAGCGTCACGAAGCCCAGCGGGATCGAGACATTCATGCCATCGACGCACAGCACGCGGCCCTTCTCGATCAGCGAGGCGGCCTGGCGCGCGGCGTTGAAGGTGCCGCTCAGGTTGCCGGCCAGGCTGATCGACAGCACCTCGTGGCCGGCCTCGGTCAGCGCGCGAAACCAGTGCTCGTACATGCCCGGCGTCGGCGCGGATGTCTTGGGCGGCTCGGGCTCGTCCACCAGCCGGCGGTAGAACTCGTCGCGCGTGAAATCAACATCATCGCGCAGCGTCTCGGAGCCAAACTGTGCCAGCACCGGCACGACCGTAATATCATATTCCTGGTAGATCTCGTGGGGCAGGTCGGCGGTGCTATCGACGACGATCTTAATCAAAACAACCTCGCGAATTGGCTACTTACTCCATTCCCTCAAACACCGCCACACCCATCGCGCCCGGCCCAAGGTGCGCGCCAATGCTGGGGC
>LJCR01003289.1 GCA_001399705.1 Kouleothrix aurantiaca | reverse complement strand
CAACGAGCTTTCTGGCCTGCTGCCAACCCTGCCCGCGCTGGCCTAGCGCGCCGCCAATTGCACAGAAGACAGTATGAAAAAATCCCGCCAGCTGTTTCTTGCCCACACGCTGCCCGGCTTCGAGGCGATCGCCAGCGACGAGATCGCCAACGTGCTGGAAGGCGCGCGGGTGCGCGGCACGCGCGGTGTGGCCGAAAAGAATAGCATGGTGCTGTTCGATTATGCGGGCGATGCCGAAGACCTGCTGGCGCTGCGCACGGTCGAAGATGTGTTTGCCGTCGTCGCCACGCTCGACCACCCGCCGCCCACGCGCGCCGCCCTGCAGCTGCTCGAAACCGCTGGCCTGCGCGCCACCAACATCGTGCCGGCCCTGGCGCTGCTGCGCCAGCTTGCGCCGGGGCGCGGCGGCAAGGGCAAGCTGCGCTTTCGCGTGATTGCGCGCCAGGTAGGCACCGCCATGTACCGCCGCGTCGATGCGCAGGTAGCGCTGGAGCGCGGGCTGGCACAGCGCGACGACCACCGCTGGCAGGTGGTGGAGGATGGCGGCGTCGAGTTCTGGCTGACGCTGCTGCCCACTGAGGCAATTGTGGCGCTGCGCCTGAGCGATGAGCGTATGCGCCAGCGCGAGTACAAGCTCGAACACATGCCC
>LJCR01000329.1 GCA_001399705.1 Kouleothrix aurantiaca | reverse complement strand
ACGCGAACCTGGCCGCGCTGGCCGAACAGCGCTGGGGCGCGGCGCTGGGCCGCCCGAATGTTGTGTACGTTTACCTTGGCAGCGCCGGTATTGGCTGCGGCCTGATCCTCGACGGGCGGCTGTATCGCGGCGATCTTGGCTCTGCTGGCGAGATCGGGCACGTCATGGTTGAAGAAGACGGCCCACCCTGCCGCTGCGGCTCGCGCGGCTGCCTGGAGGCGCTGGCCGGCACGCCAGCCGTGCTGCGCCGCGCCCAGGCGATTGCCCTGCCCGTGGCAACAGTGGATGAGCTGCTGGCGCTGGCGCGCGGCGGCCACGCCAAGGCAATTGCCCTGCTCGACGCAACTGGCGAGTATATCGGCATTGCGCTGGCGAATACCCTGAACATGATCAACCCTGGCTGCGTGGTGATCGGCGGCGGCCTGGCTGCCGCGGGCGACCTGCTGCTGGGGGCCTTGCGCAGCACCTTGCGGCGGCGTGGTTTGGCAATTGCCGCCGACCATGTCGCAATAATTCTAGGCACGCTAGGTGCTGATGTGGTGGCGGTTGGGGCTGTATCGCTGGTGGTGCACCACGCGCTCGGCGCGCCATCGATGGTTCGGCCGGCCACGGATTTCCATGCGGACGTACTGTTGGGTTAGGGGGCGGTGCCAGGTGGCTGCGCAGGGTGCAGCTCCCAGCATCGTGCTGGAAAGGGGGTGTTGCGCTGCGCCGCATCGGCTGCCGAGCCGGCGCGTTCCATCCACTCGAACCAACACTACGTACTATATCCCAGTTTTCCCAGAGCGAATTTCTCGTTTTCAGATTCCTGTCAAAGCAAAGGAGTGAAACAGGTATGCAACGGATGCTCAAACTCCTGGGTGCCTTCTCGCTGATGGCACTCCTGCTGGCCGCCTGTGGTGGTGGCACAGCAGCGACCCCGACGTCGGCTCCCGCTCCGGCCGCTGAGGCCACCGCTGCCCCGGCAGCTGCCGCGACGGCAGCCCCGGAAGCCCCGACCGCAATGGCCGAGGCGCCGACTGCCGCAATGGCTGAGGCCCCGACCGCTGCAATGGCTGAGGCCACGGCAGCCCCGGCTGCTGGCGGCGAGGCCATGGCTGGCCCGAAAGTCACTGGCGAAGTGACGCTGTGGCACGCCTACGGCGCGGGTAGCGCCGAAGAGTCCGCAATCAACACCCTGATCGCGAATGCCCAGAAGGACAACCCCGACGCCAAGATCACCGTGCTCGAGGTTCCGTTCGACCAGGTTTACAACAAGTTCGAGACCGAGGCGGCGGCTGGCGGCGGCCCCGACATGTTCATTGCCCCGAACGACAGCCTGGGCAAGGAAGTTCGCGCCGACCTGCTCGCGCCGATCGACGACAAGATGGCCGGCCACCTCGACAACCTGCTGCCGGTTGCGGTCGAAGGCTGCAAGGTCGATGGCAAGCTCTACTGCGTGCCCGAGTCGCTGAAGGCCGTGGCGATGTTCTACAACACCGACAAGGTCAAGACCGTGCCGACCACCACCGATGAGCTGCTGACCGCGGTGAAGGGTGGCCTGAAGCTGGCGATCAACCAGAACGCCTACCACAACGTGCCCTTCTTCGTGGGCTTTGGTGGCAAGATCGTCGACGACGCCGGCAAGTGCGCGCTCGACCCGGCCTTCGGTGAGGCGATGACCTACCTGAAGCAGCTGAAGGACGCTGGCGCGCAGTTCTACACCGACGGCGGCAAGGCGAATGACGCCTTCCAGACCGGCGCGGCCGACGCGATCATCAATGGCCCGTGGGCCACTGGCGACTACAAGAAGAGCCTGGGCGACAAGGTTGCAGTTGCGCCTGTGCCCGCTGGCCCGAAGGGCCCGGCCGGCCCGCTGACCGGCACCGACGGCTTCTACGTCAACGTCAACAGCAAGAACGTCGATGGCGCGGTGGCGCTGGGCCTGTACCTGACCAGCCCGGCCTCGATGAAGATCTACGTCGACCAGGCCGGCCACGTGCCCGCCGACAAGAACATCCAGATCGCTGACGCGGTGACCAAGGGCTTCGCCGAGGCGGCTGCCAATGGCTACCCGCGCCCGCAGGTTGCCGAGCTCGACAACTTCTGGGGCCCGTTCGGCGACGCTGTGAACAACGTCATCGAGAAGGGCGAGGATCCGGCGAAGGTTTCGACCGACACCTGCGCCGCGATGGACAAGGCCAACAACAAGTAAACGATGGTGTGGGCGCTGGCATTGCCAGCGCCCACATTCTCATTCGCTGGATGTTTCCCCTGCCTTACAGGCAGGCACAGCGCGCCTGCGGCCGCCAATGCGCGATCCGCAAGCCGCGCGCAGCCCCTGCCCTCGGCAGGTGGCGCACTGGCGATGGCAGAAACAAACTGGCTGGGGCTTTACCCCTGGCTTTATATCAGCGCAAGGCAAGCACGGACAACACTTCGTGCTATAATACGGGCTCTTCCCCGTTCCAGCGCTAAGTCCGTCCTCGGTCGTACACCAAGGAGCGCCTCATGGCTACATTCGATGTGCAGTCAAATGTTCCGACCGCCCGACGACGAGCGTTCTGGCAGCGCTCGGAGGCCACACGCACGGCCTACCTCTACCTGCTCCCGGCCTTTCTCGTCATGGGCGTCATCACCTTCTACCCGCTGCTGTATCAAGTTTACATGTCGTTTACCGACTTTGGCTTGAAAAACCTGCGTGTAAACTCGGCCGCGCCAAACTTCGTTGGCTTGAACAATTACATCCGCCTGCTCACCAACGATGTCAACATTCCTGGTTTCAACTTCTGGAGCACGCTGGCATTTAACCTGTGGTGGGCGCTTTCGAATGTGGTCATCCATGTCATTCTGGGCGTGCTGATCGCAGTGCTGCTCAACACCGAAGGCTTGTGGGGCAAGCAGGTGTATCGCGCGATCTACGTTCTGCCAGTGGTGATCCCTGCGCTGATTATTGCCACGGTTTGGAAGAACCTGTGGGATGCCGACTACGGCCCGATCAATGGCATGCTGACAACGATCAGCCACTGGTTCGGCTCCACCGGAGAAGTGCATATCCGCTGGCTCGACTCGTTTGACCTGCCGATTCCCTGGATCCCGCTGCCGCTTTCGTACTACGCAATGCTGATCACCAACATCTGGTTGGGCTGGCCGCTCAACGCAGTGGTAGCAACCGGGGCGCTGCAAAGCATCCCGAAAGAGCTGTATGAAGCCGCCGAGATCGATGGGGCCAGCAGCACGCAGCAATTTTTCAACATCACCGTCCCGATGCTGCGGCCGGCGCTTCTGCCCTACGCAATTTTTGGCTTTATCACAACCTTTAACCTCTTCCACCTCTCGTACTTCCTGTCGGGCGGCGGTCCCGATCACCGTACCGAGCTGCTTGTGACGTGGGCGTATCGCCTGGTGAATGAGCAGAAAGTGTATGGCATCGCTTCCGCATTCGCGGTGTACGAGTTCTTTATTCTGCTCGTCCTCACGCTGATCACCAATCGCCTGGCGAAAGTCACGTCGGGCTATGCCGATATCTAGCCCATGCTTCCGGCACTGATGATCTGAGCAAGCACGACCAACCACGGCTCGCTGATAGCCAGGGAAAGAGGTTGAGATATGGCGACAGTAAACCCACCGCAGACAACGCGCTCGTTTGGCCGGCGCCCGCGCGGCACCTCCGCAGGGCGGCCGCTGAAGCTGCGAACCCAGCTGATCTTGCAGGCGATCTGCCTGTTCCTGACCTTTACCGTGCTCTACCCAATCTTCTGGGTGGTGGCGCGCTCGATCGACCCAAGCTCGCTGAACCGCCCGACATCGCTCCTGCCCGAGGGCGCGACGCTCGACGCATACCGCGCCGTGCTTTCACAGCCGACGACTAACCCGGTGTCGTTTGCGCGGCTGGCGATCAACACGGTTATGCTCGCTGGCGGTGTCACCATTTTTGCGCTTGCCATTGCGGTGAGCGCCGCCTATGCCTTTTCACGGCTCAACTTTCGCGGGCGCCAGCAGCTGATGCTGGCAGTGCTGGGCGTGCTGATGCTGCCGGCGGTTGCGGGCATCGCGCCGCTGTTCGTGCTGCTCAACCGCGTGGTGATTAACGGCTTCAATTTGCGCAACTCGCTGCTGGGCGTGGGCCTTGCGATGACATCGGGCGCGCTGCCGTTTGCGATCTGGAACTTGAAGGGCTACCTCGACACTATTCCGAAAGAGCTGGAAGAAGCGGCCACCATTGATGGCGCGACGCGCACCCAGACGTTTTTGCGCATTATTCTGCCGCTTGCGGCGCCAGCACTGGCGGTGACGGCGTTTCTGGTCTTCCTGGGCGGCTGGACGGAATTCTACCTGTCGTGGCAGTTCTTGACCGAACCAAAGAATTTTACCTTGGCAATGGCGCTGTATAACAT
>LJCR01003288.1 GCA_001399705.1 Kouleothrix aurantiaca | reverse complement strand
TTTTTGGCCATACCAAACAGCCGATTTCCGAAAAGTTGTACAAGCAGCCGCACCCTTCGATATGCGCTTCGCGCTACTCAGGATGCGGCTCGTCTCGCTCGCAGCGAGCATTTACAGGCAGAGAAGGATTTTATGGCAAACCAACCCACTGGCGCGTATGTCGCCTCGATCAACGTCAACCCGCGCGGTGGCGTACCCAAGCACGCCGTGCCAACCACGCGCGTCGGCACACAGGGCGTCGCCGGCGACAAGCAGCGCGACAAGCGGTTCCACGGCGGGCCCGAGCGCGCCGTTTCCCTGTACTCGCTGGAGCGCATCGCCGCGCTGCAAGCCGAAGGCCACCCGATCGCGCCCGGCAGCACCGGCGAAAACCTGACCATCAGCGGGATCGACTGGGGCGAGCTGGCCGTGGGCGATCAGCTGCGCATCGGCGACCTGCTGGTCGAGATCACCAGCTACGCCGTGCCGTGCAGCAACATCGCCGGCTCGTTCGCCGATGGCCTTTCCAAACGTATTTCGCAGAAGCTGCACCCCGGCTGGAGCCGCCTGTACGCGCGCGTGCTGGCCGAGGCCAGCGTGCAAACCGGCGACCCGGTGGTGCTGGTGCGGGCCAGCAGGTAAACCTGATTGGGCGGCAGCGGCGCTGAGC
>LJCR01003290.1 GCA_001399705.1 Kouleothrix aurantiaca | reverse complement strand
ATCTGCGCGTTGTGATGCCCTACGCCGACTGGCAGGTGCTGGCCGCCAGCGGCGCGCTGGTACAGCACGGCCTGTTGGGCCGTTCCTTCGACCTGCTGGCCGGCGCGATGCTGCTGCTCGGCGGCGAGCTGCTGCTGCTGGCTGCGCTGGCTCAGCCCGCCGTGCTGCGCCTGCCGCGTATGCGGCGCTGGCTGGCCGCGCTGGTGGCGCTCGTGCTCGTGAGCTTTGTGCCGCCTTTTTCCTACCTGCCCACCCCGCTCGGCGCCTACTACCTCGTGCGCGGCTACAGCTACGACCCGCGCAAGCCCTTTGTGAACCGCTTCGCCACGCTCGGCACCGACCCGGTGCCGCTGGTCGCTGCGCGCCTCGACCAGCTGATTGGCAAAACCGGGCTCGACCCGCTCGACGCGCAGTCGCCACTGGTGCGCTACGAGCTGGTGCGTGTGGTAACGGAGCCAGCCGGCAGCATGGCCACTGTCGAGGCGCAGCTCCACTACGCCGACGGCAGCCAGCGCAGCTACCCAATCGCTACGCAGCAATATGGCGCAAGCCCGCGCGTCGAAACAACCGGCGTCGATCGCCTGCTGGCCGAGCACCGCGCCCTGCCCGGGCTGCCCGCTGCCGATGCCGCATCACCGCTGCGTTTGGG
>LJCR01003287.1 GCA_001399705.1 Kouleothrix aurantiaca | reverse complement strand
GTGCCGCGCCTGACCAGCGAGGGCTGCCCGTTGTGCGGCAGCACCAGCGGCGGCTACGGCGTCGAGCGTGTAACGCTGCCCGCGCTTGAGGTGCCGCTGCTTGCGGTGGCCTGCCGCAATTGCGGCCATGTCATGCTGTTCAACGAGCAGGTCGTTCTGGCCGCCAAGCACTAGGGAAAAAGAACGGCGGGGCATAGCGAAAGCCCTGCCGCCATGCCCCGCTGCCGCGTGTGCGCGTGCCAAAATCAGGCATGGCGCGCCCGCACCAGCAGTTTATTTTTCAGCTCGCCCGTGCAGCACGCTTTCCTGCCCGCTGCGTGATGGATTGCCAGCCTCAGCCGGCGCGCTGTGGCGCAGGATCGCCCGCGCCGCAATGAAGTGCGACACCTCGGTCGTGCTGTCGGGCACGGTTAAGTCCAGCGCGCGCTCCTCTTCCGCGCGATCCGCCACCGTGGCGCGCTCGTGCTGGCGCATGTGCTCATCCCACGAGGCCACCACAAAGGTTTCCAGCACCCGCTCAAGATCGGCAGCGTCGCGGAACAGGCCCCAGCGCGTCGCGCCATCGCGCCGCCGGATGATCTCCACCGCTGCCATTGCCTGGAAAAATGCTTCCTGCTGCTCTTCGGCCACGCGATACGCCACCGTGATCA
>LJCR01003286.1 GCA_001399705.1 Kouleothrix aurantiaca | reverse complement strand
CCAGCAGCCCGACGGCGCACAGAAACTCAAGCACCCGCACCGCCAGCACCGGCCACAGCACGCCCAGCGCCGGCGTCACAAAATCGAGCGCCCAGAACGAAATGCCAAAGCACAGCGCCACGCCAAACGCCTCGGGCACGCCCGCCAGGCTCGCCCGCTCGGCACCGGCCTGCCCGCGCGACACCGCCATCACGCCGCCGACCAGCAGCGCCGCGCCGAGCAGCGTCATTGCGGCGGGGCGCTCGCCCGCCAGCAGGGCCAGCAGCGCGCTCACCACCGCAAAGCCCGACGCAATTGGCGACACCAGCGCCAGCGTGCCAATTGCAAACGAGCGGTACAGCAGCAGCGTGCCGGCCAGGTTGAACAGCGCGATCCCTGCTGCCAGCAGCCATGCCGCCGCCGTCGGCGCGGGCGCGCCCGGCTGAAATGCCAGCAGCGCGCCCGTGAGCAGCAGGCCCCAGAGCTGCACATAGAAAAATGCCTGCACCACGCCCAGCCGGCGCGCCACCCACGTCACCGCGAAATCGGAAACGCCCCAGCACAGCGCAGCCGCCAGACCAAACATAACACCCATTGCCGGCCTCACGACAGCGCCAGGTCGCCTTGGTGGATCACTCATTTATTCCAAAAGTTGGAGCGCCAGTATACCAC
>LJCR01003285.1 GCA_001399705.1 Kouleothrix aurantiaca | reverse complement strand
ATGGACGTTCCGCCCGCGCTGCGCGATCTGGTGCTCGACCTGGGCGACGTGAGCACGGAGGAGCGCCACGACGCCTACGCCGCCGCCGACGTGTTTGTGCATCCTTCCCTGCACGAAAGCTTCTCGATTGTGCTGATGGAAGCGTGGCTGCAAGGCACGCCTGCGCTGGTGCACAGCGGCTGCGCGGTGACGCGTGGCTTTGCCGAGGCCAGCGGCGCGGGGCTGCACTTCGGCAGCTTCGGCGAGTTCGCCGCCGCGCTCGACACCCTGCTCGCCAGCCGCGAGCTTCGCGCCGCAATGGGGCGGCGCGGGCGCGCCTTTGTGCGCGAAACCTGCCGCTGGGACGAGGTGGCCCGGCGCACGGTGGCGGCGGTGAGTGGGTGAGCGCAACTGGCAGTAGCCAGGAGGCAGTGGGCAGGAGGCAGTAATCCGAAACCTTCAAACTTTCCAACCTGCGAACTTGCAATCCATTGCGCTCTTCGCGCCCTTTGCGTCTTTTGCGGTTCATTCTGCCCGCCATCGCTCGTCCCAATCGTTAATCGCAAATCGTCAATCGTAAATTTCAGTCTCCGTGCCTCTGTGTCTCCGTGGTAATTTCTCGTTGACGAACCTGCAACCTGCAACTCGCAAACCTGCAACATTGAATTGGTG
>LJCR01003284.1 GCA_001399705.1 Kouleothrix aurantiaca | reverse complement strand
CCGCGATCTGGAACGCGCCCTGGCCGGTCTCGCGGCGGTAGCCGTCCGGCCTGAGCGCGATGAACGGCGTGAACATCGCGGTGTTCATGCGGTTCCAGAAGCGGTCCCTTTCGATCTCCGCGATCGGGCGCGACCAGAAGGCGATCAGGTCCGCCTGGGTCAGCGGCTGGTGGGTGAGCGGGTCCTGGAGCAGACGATTGGTCATAAGACGTGTTCCCTGGCGCGTGCGGGCGGCGCAATCACCGCCGTTCAGTACGAAAATAATATCACGTTATGATACTTTTGTCAAGTAGCATCAGGCGTGAGCGGCGACGCCCGGCTGCCGCAGGGCGTGGATGCGCGCGCGGACGGTGGGTTGTTCCTCGGGCTGAGCCGATTGTACCACGGTGTGGATAACCGTACCGGCACGGGGTGGCGCGTGGCCCAGGCGCGCTGCTGGTCGGGGGTCATGGGGTATGGCAACGATTCTTGCATTTTGGGGCCATAAGCGACAACGCCGTTCCCGCGCACGTAAGAACGTGCCATCAGATGGTGATTACAGCAGGGAGCAGAAATAGCGATCGTGTGGTAGAGTGACGTCATGGCATATTCAACTGATCTCCGAGAGCGTGTGCTTGACGCAATCGAGCGTGGTATGTCGCGCTCAGAAGC
>LJCR01003283.1 GCA_001399705.1 Kouleothrix aurantiaca | reverse complement strand
AGCGAGGCGCGGGCTGCTAATGCCCCGCCAGTTGCGCCTGTTGCCCCAGCCGCCCCGGTTGTGCCAGCCGAAACTCCGAAACAAGCCGAGCCAGTTCGCGCAGATGCCTTTGCGCCGCTGGCCTTTGGCGTGGCTGCTGCGGCTCCAGCCGCCGAAGTCGCCCCAATTTCGCAGAGTATTGCTGCCGCGCCAAGCATCCAGCCGGCCGCGCCAACCACCCCTGGCGTTGCTACCACTTGGAGCGCACCGCCGATCACAAGTGGCGGCGCTGGCGCTGGCTCCTTGCCGCCCGCGCCACCGGCCAACCCGCCCGTCGCCGCAGGCGAGGAGCCGCGCAACCGGCGCTTTGGCCTGTGGGCTGCGCTGGCTGCGGTGCTCGTTCTGGTGCTTGGCGCAAGTATCTTTTATATTCAGGGCACGCGCGCGGCAAGCGACCCGAATAATGGCCTGGGCATTGTCCCAACCGCCGCAGAAGCGCCTTCGGTTGCGCCGTCGCCTTCGGCAACCGCCAGCCCAAGCAGCACGCCTTCGGCAACCGCCAGCCCAAGCAGCACGCCTTCGGCAACCGCCAGCCCAAGCAGCACGCCTTCGGCAACCACTGCGCCCACCGAAGCGGCTACTCCCACGCCCGGGCCAACTGCAGTTGTCAACA
>LJCR01003282.1 GCA_001399705.1 Kouleothrix aurantiaca | reverse complement strand
GGCGCGGGCCTGGCGCAGCAGGGCGCCCTGGCGCGACTGCGCGGCAACGAGCGCGCGCTCGGCGTCGGTGTCGGGCTGGGCTTCGGCGGAAAGGGTGAGCGTCCACGCCGCGCCGGGCTGGATGGTAGCGCGGAAGGTGCCGGGCGCAAACAGGTCGGATTCGGTATCGTCGAAGCCGCGCTCGTGCTCGACGCGGTGAAAGAAGTTTTCGAACCAGTCGTTCTGCGGCGTGAAGCTGCCCGCGCTGGCAAGTAAATGAAACGGGCGCGCGCCCGGTGCGGCCAGGATCGTCGCGCCCTGCGAGCCGGGCTCGACATGAAAGGCGTGGTCGGCGCGGCGGCTGAGCGTGTGAAAGTCGCGATACGTCACCAAGGGCGTAATCACCAGTGCAATCGGCGCGCTGGCCCGGATGAGCCGGTAGCGCACGTAGGTGGTATTGGTGCCATCGGGCATCCACACCCGTTTTTCCAATATCGCATCGCCCAACGCGTAGCGCCACACCGGCAGCATGCCCTCCAGCGCAAACGACTCGCAGTACGCAAAGCCGCGCTGGTCGATCGTGCCGCCCGCATACTCAAAGGCGAACAGCGGGGTTCGCGTGCCGGCATACTCGGCCCACTCGACTGCCGTGCCCACCAGCACGGTGCGCGCC
>LJCR01003280.1 GCA_001399705.1 Kouleothrix aurantiaca | reverse complement strand
CGCCTGCGGCGACGACGACGACGAGCCAACACCGGCGCAGACCGAAGGGCCCTACTACACGCCCAACACGCCCGAGCGCGCATCGCTGCTTGAGCCGGGCGTGGCAGGCACCACGCTCGTCGTGAGCGGTCAGGTCTTGAGCACCGGCTGCCAGCCCGTCGCGCGCGCCCTGCTCGATTTCTGGCACGCCGACGATGCCGGCCAGTACGATAATGCGGGCTTTCGGCTGCGCGGCCACCAGTTCACCAACGAGCAGGGGCAGTTCCGCCTCGAAACGATTGTGCCCGGCCTCTACACTGGCCGCACGCGGCACATCCATGTCAAGGTGCAGGCGCCCAACGGCCCGGTGCTGACCACGCAGCTGTATTTCCCCAACGAACCCGCAAACGATCGGGATTCGATCTTCAACCCAGCGCTGCTGCTGGGCGAACGCGACACCGAGGATGGCAAGGCCGCGACATTTGATTTTGTCGTGCAGGCCGGCGCGTAAGGCACAGGGAGAACGTTCGCCATATATTAGGAGAAGCATTGTGAAGAACCGGAACCTCCTCTACCTGGGCGGCGCGGCGGTCGTGATCGTCGCCGTGCTCGCATATGTGATTTTTGGCGTGCTCCTGCGCGCGCCCGAGGCGGCCAGCGGCCCGATCCAGGC
>LJCR01003281.1 GCA_001399705.1 Kouleothrix aurantiaca | reverse complement strand
CCTGCAAAATCGCGTCGAGCTGCTCGCTCTTCGCGGCCAGCGGCGCGGCGTCGCGCAGGAAATCGAGCGGCATATTCAGCCGCAGAATGCGCCCCGGCACCACAAAGCGCGTCACGCCGGCCGGCAGCACGCGCCCCGCCGCCGCCAGGCCCAGAATGCTGTCGGCGGTGAGCTGCGGGAACAGCACCAGCCCCACCAGCTCGGGGAACTGTGCCTTCAGCGCGGCAAGGTCGGTCGCCAGCGTGCGCTCGACCGTGCCCCACGCCGTGTAGCGCTCGACCGTCGGGTTCAGCACGTCGAGCCAGTCGTGCGTGGCGTCGGGCGCGGCGCGCAGCAGAAACGCGCGCTTGTCGGCGGTGAGCAAGCCCGCCAGCGCCTGCTCGATCTGCAGGCGGTCGCGCAGCTGCTCGGGCGCAAGCTCGGCCAGCTCCAGCCCCGGCACGCCGCGCAGCAAGCCCAGCAATTCCTCCACGCCCGCGCCCGAGATCGCGTGGAACCACACGTGCGCGTGCTGGTTCGCCACCTCGGACGGCACCACCTGCACAATTGTGTGCGGCAGGCCAAGCTGCTTCATCGCCGCCGTGCGCGTCGCGCCATCCAGCACCACATAGCGGCCGTCGCGCTCGGCCACCACCGGCGGATTGATCAGCAT
>LJCR01000328.1 GCA_001399705.1 Kouleothrix aurantiaca | reverse complement strand
CATGTGGATTTGCTGCGAATTGAAGGCAGCGACGCGATCGTGCGCTTCACCGTGCGCGACACCGGCATTGGCTTTTCGGAAGCGGCGCGGCAGCGGCTGTTTGAGCCGTTTATGCAGGCCGATGGCTCGATCACGCGCCGCTATGGCGGCACCGGCCTGGGCCTGGCGATCAGCCGCCGCCTGGTGGAACTGATGGGCGGCGAGATGGGCGCCGAAAGCGCGCCTGGCCGTGGGGCAACCTTCTGGTTTACGGTGCGAATGGGCTGCCCACCGTTCTGGTCGCAGTCGCAAGACGCGATTCAGCTTGCTGGCCTGCGCGCGCTGGTGATTGGCGAAGGCCCAATGGCCCAGGCGAAGTTAAAGCGCTACCTGGCCGCCTGGCAGGTGGAGCTGGCTGCAGCCGAAGACGGCAATCGCGCGCTGGCAAGCGTGCGGCAGGCAGCGCAGGCCGGGAAACCATTCGATCTGGTCTTTATTTCGGCCAGCGCGCCGGGCGTGAATCCTTTCTCACTTGCGCGCACGGTGCTAACTGAGCCGCGTTCGGCGCGCACTCAGTGCATTCTGCTAACCCACAGTGGCGAGCGTGAGATTGGCATTCGGGCTTTGGATGCGGGCTTTGCGGCCTTCCTGCCGTGCCCGGCAAAGCAGTCGCAGCTCTTTGATGTAATGATACAGACGCTCAGCGGGCGCCAGCCGGCCAGGGAAGAGCTAGCCGAGAAAGTTGCAAGCTACGCCGTGCCGCGGCGCGACGAGCGGCAGATCTTGCTGGTCGAAGATCACCCGGTCAATCAGCAACTTGCCAGGCTGCAGGTGGCGAAGCTGGGCTTTGATGTTCAGGTTGCGCCGAATGGCCGCGTTGCGCTGGAGGTGCTGGAGGGCGGCGGGCAGTTCGCGCTGATCCTCATGGATTGCCAGATGCCCGAGATGGATGGCTTTGCCACGACACACGCCATCCGCGAGCGCGAGGCGGCGGCAGGCCTGAGCCACACGCCGATTGTGGCGATGACGGCCAACGCAATGCAGGGCGACCGCGAGGCGTGCCTGGCGGCGGGTATGGACGACTACCTGAGCAAACCGGTGCGCCAGAATGAGCTGCGACGGGTGCTTGAACAGTGGCTGGGCGAGCTTCAGCCGGCCGACGGCGCGCTGGCCGGTTAGTATAGCCGGGTATGACGAAAGACGAACGACGAATGACCAATGTGGCTTCGTCCTTCGTCCTTCGTTTCAGCCAGGAAAAACGAACTTCAATCGAGCTGTGTTCGTTTTGCAGTGCCAAGGTGTGAAATACACGATACCGCTTCACCTGGGCTGTGGTACAATAGCATACCATGATCAGGCTCACGTGGTAGATAGCCTCACCGATTGCGTATTACTGTGCAGAGTATTTCGCGCACAGTAATACGCAATCGGCTTATGCGACCCGCAGATGGGGAGGTACCGTCGTGGACGTTCTGCTTGTGGACGACAACGTTCTTATGCAACAGCTTATTGCGCGTTTTCTTGGGGAATTTGGGTATCAGGTAGCGGTGGCGGGCCTGGCCTCGGAAGCCGTGGCGCTGGCCCGCAAATCGCCGCCGGGCCTGCTGATGATCGATATGCACCTGCCCGACCTGGACGGGCCCGACGCACTCATCGCGCTGCGCAGGCTGCCTGGCTGCGCCGATACGCCCGCCATTGCAATCAGCGGGCTGGCCGAAGAAGAAATGCGCCACATGATGATGCATGACTTCAACGAATACCTCGTAAAGCCGGTCGATCTCGACATGCTGCACGCGACGGTGGCGCGCTATCTTGGCCCAAATCTTGCGCGCAGCGTTGGGTAACTTCTTACCGCGCTATGTGTGGAATTGAGCGAGTATATGCGAATTTCAAGTAAAGGTGAGTATGGTCTGCGGGCTTTGTTCGATCTGGCGCAGCGCTATGGCGAAGGCCCGATCCAAAGCCACGATATTCACGCCCGCCAGGGAATTGACGAGAACTACCTGAACCAGATTTTGATCCTGCTGCGCAAGGCCGGCTTGATCGAAAGTGTGCGCGGCCCGCAGGGTGGCCACCGCCTGGCGCGCCCGCCGGCGCAGATCTCGCTGCTGGAGGCATTAGTGGCGCTGGAAGGCCCGCTCCTGCCGCCCGAGGCCGGCCGCGACAGCTTGCAGCCCGAAAATGCGCTCGATCTGGATATTGTGCGCGAGGTGTGGGCCAACACGCGCGAGGCGCTGGAAAGCCACCTGCGCGGCCAATCGCTCGACGACCTGTGCCAGAACAAGCGCCGCCGCTCGGGCGAGGTGATGTACTATATCTAGCCCTTTCAGCGCAGGGGTTAGGGGATGGGGAATAGGGTGTGGCGGCAGCAAGCCCGAAGCGCGCGATTTTATGTACCACGAAGGCACGAAAGGCATAGGAAAAGCTTTTCCTTTTGCGTCGGGCAAACAGCAGAAAAAAACGCGCTCCGCACTACAAAGATACGTTAGTGGTGCGGAGCGCGTTCTTATGAGCAAAAATGGCTGCAGTCTGCCCGCTGCATACTGCTGTTCTCCCCATTCCCCTAGTTGATGATCAGGCCCTGCGCTTCGAGCCAGAAGCGCGCCGCCGCCAGCGACCACAGCTCGACCAGCGTGAACAGCAGCGCCCAGGTAGCTGGCTTGGCGAGCTGGATCATGCGGGTGACGCGGCCCTCGTAGCCCATGAACAGCGCCGTCAGCAGCACATTAATCGCATACAGAATGCCAGTTATGCCCAGCCACGCCGTGAACGCGATCGGCCAGAACATCAGCGCGACGTTGCCGTACATCGCCGCCAGCACCAGCAGGTTCAGCAGCAGCGCGCCGCCAAGCTCCAGCCAGCCGTTCATAATGCGCTGGTTGGTAT
The DNA here is from genome assembly GCA_001399705.1 of Kouleothrix aurantiaca. GTDB lineage: Bacteria > Chloroflexota > Chloroflexia > Chloroflexales > Roseiflexaceae > Kouleothrix > Kouleothrix aurantiaca. The sequence goes on along the minus strand of LJCR01000328.1, from coordinate 1,513 downwards.
CGGGGTTCTGGCGCAGCGACAAATTGATGATCAGGAACATCAGCACGGCGATTGCCACGCCCATGCCCATGCCGGTGAGCGTGCGCAGCTCGTTCTGCGGCGTGTACAGGTGCGGCATAAACAGATCGACCAGCATGGAATTGAAGCCATCGACCGCCATCACCACCAGAAAGGCGATCAGCGTGGCGAGGATGGGGATGGGCGGCAGCTTGGCGGCGCGCGCCCGGCCCAGCGCCAGCAAGAACAGCACCGTGACCAGAAAGCCACTATAGATGCCGGTGTTCCGCGCGCAGAGCGGCAAGCGCAGGCCAGCCATATCGACGGTGTGGGCCTGGGCGCACACGCCATGCACCACCGCATACATCTTCCATTCCAGCGGCATGCCCGGCCAGGCCAGCAAGCCCAGCAGGAGCACTCCCGCCAGCCCAAACAGGGCGTAGCGCCAGGGAAGCTCGCGCAGGCCGCGCGTTTCGGCCTGCTGTACGCGGCGCGCGCTCATCTCGCCGCGAGCCATCTCGATTATTTCGTCGCTGGTGCGTTCGTTCATGCTATTTCAGCTCGTCGATATGATTGCTGATAAAGGTGGCGTCCATCACGCCGGTTTTGCGCAGCGCAATCGTGCCGTCGCTGTTGATGAAGTAGGTGGTGGGCAGCAGTTGCGCGGCGTAGCGCTCGGCAATGTCGCCCTTGGGGTTGGCGATCAGCGGGAAGGTTACGCCCAGCTCCTTGGCGAATGGCCCAAGCTGATCGAGCGTTTGCGCCTTGTTCACGCCCAGCACCACCACGTCTTTATATTTCGCCAGCGTTTGCTGGAGATCGGGCATCTCGCTGCGGCAGGGTGCGCACCACGTGGCCCAGAAGTTTAGCAGCACTTTTTTGCCGCGCAGCTGGCTGAGCTGGCGCGTGCTGCCGTCGGGCATGGTGTATTCGAAATCGGGCGCGCTTTCGCCCTGCGTGGGAATGGCCGACTGCCCGCTGTCGGGCAGGATGCGCGAGTCGGTGGCGATGCTTTGCGCGCCAGCGCTGGCGGCTGGGACGGGCGTAGCGTCGCCGCCACAGGCGGCCAGCGCAAACGCCAGCAGAACAAGTACAAGAAAAGAACTGCGCCGCGTGGTCATGCTTCAATCTCCGCCAGGGCCTGCGTCAGCTCGGCTGCGCGGATGGGCGCAAAGAGCGTCGGGCCGCCCGCAATCGCAACAACAGGAATGCTGTGTTTGTAGCGCTCGTACAGATCGACGTCGCTCAGGATGTTCACTTCACGCACGGCAAGCGCGAAGCGCCGGGCCAGCGCTTCAAGCAGGTCGGCGGCGTCTTCGCACAGGTGGCAGCCGGGGCGGCTGTAGAGGGTGATCTGGCGCGTTTGCATGGCGCTATTATACCAGACCAGCGCGGAGAACGGCGGTGATTTCTTTTCTGTAATGCTCAAACAGCATCTGTGTGATCTGCGTCATCTGTGGATTATTCTCGCGGCATTGAAATATTCGCCTCACACGCCCTGCCGCACCACGCCCGC
>LJCR01003277.1 GCA_001399705.1 Kouleothrix aurantiaca | reverse complement strand
GGTCGAGCGTGAGCGCGTCGAGTGGGCGGGCGCCGGTGTGGGCCATGGCCGGGCCGTGCGGAATGATCGCGCCAGCGCGGGCGTAGAGCGGCAGCCGCTCCAGCGGCGCGTCGGCCAGCATGGGCGTGGGGCGGTCGTCCGCGCCAAGCGCCTCGTCGGTCCACCAGTCGTACCACGTGCCGCGCGGCAGGGAGACCGAGCGGTAGGTGCGGCCGGGGTGGTAGACGGGCGCGGCCATCAGGTTCGGCCCGAGCATGACCTGATCGTGGATCTGGTAGGTGCCGGGGTCGTCGGAGAAGTGGAACAGCAGCGGGCGCAGCACTGGCGCGCCGCTCTGCGTGGCCTGCCAGAACAGCGAGTAGATGTAGGGCAGCAGGCGGTAGCGCAGCTGCATGTACTCGCGGCAGATTGCCTCGATCTGTTCGCCCCAGACCCACGGCTCGTGCCGTTCGGTTTCGGCATGTGAGTGCCCGCGGCAGAACGGCGTCAGCACGCCCAGCTGCATCCAGCGCGCAAAAAGCTCGCCACTTGCATTTCCAAAAAAACCGCCCACGTGGGTGCCGACAAATGGCACGCCCGAGAGGCCCATGTTCATGAGCTGCGGCATGGTCAGCTCAAGGTGCTCCCACCACGAGCTGTTGTCCCCCATCCAGC
>LJCR01003275.1 GCA_001399705.1 Kouleothrix aurantiaca | reverse complement strand
GTTGGAAGGTTTGCAGGTTGCAGGTTATCGGGTTACAGGTTGGAAGATTCAAATGTTGCAAGTTACAAGGTCGTCATTCGCCGTCCGTCCAACGTGTCACCTTCAAACCTGCGAACTTTCAACCCTTTGCGCCCTTTGCGTTCTTTGCGGTTTGTTCGTCCTTCGTCATTCGTCCTTCGTCATCTGTCTATATATTGCTTCCCAAAATCTCCGTGCCTCTGTGCCTCCGTGGTGAATCTTCCGGTCGTCCTTCGTCATTCGTCGGTCGTCGTTCGTCCTTCGTCGCCCTCACGGAATCCACCCGCGATACACATACAGCCCCAGCAGCAGCAGGTTCAGCGCCGCGCCGGGCAGCGCCACCAGCCAGAAGCGCCGCCCGCCGCCCTGCCGCTCAGCCAGCGCCGTGTAGAGCGGAAACGCCAGCATGATGTGGCGCGGCAGTGCCATGTATGGGTCGATGTCGCCGATATAGTAGCACAGCGCCAGGCCAACAATCGCAAGCACATACAGGCGCTCCAGTACGTGCATGCGCGGCAGGCTGATCAGCGCCAGCGCGGCCAGCGCCCAGCCCAGCAGCAGACTGATCAGCAGGTGGTAGTTTGGCTCCGTGCGCATGATCAGGCGCACTTCGTCGATCAGCAGCTCCCACGGCCA
>LJCR01003278.1 GCA_001399705.1 Kouleothrix aurantiaca | reverse complement strand
TATCCTGCGCGCGCTCGATCAGCCCTTCCAGCTCGCGCGCGAAATCAAAGCGCGCCAGCTCGTCGGCCGGCAAGGCGCTGGGGTAGGTGGCCGGCAAGAGGCTGCGCGCCAGCGTGATCGCCAGCTCGCCGGCCTCGAGGCCAACCTGCTCCTCGGTGAAGGAGTAGATCACGTAGTAGACACCCTCCTGCCCGGGCACCGAGCGCGTCTTGCCATAGGTGACGGGCGTGCCGGCCAGGCACTGAATTTCGATTGCAACATGCTCGATCACATGGCCCAGCCAGGTGCCGCGCGTGCCGTCGCGGCTGGTGTCGGAGAGGCGGCGCACAAAGCCGCCGGGCTGGCCGTAGGAGCAGCCGTGCTCGCTGAGGGTGGGTATCAGCGCGAGCAGGCGCTCGTTGAACTCGGGGATCTCGCCCGAGGGATGCTGCTCCAGGTCTTCCAGATCGATCGTCAGGCGGATCACCGGCCGGTAGCCGTAGGGGCTGGGCCCGCGGTACACTCGCGTCTCTAGCACGCGCATAGCTTTCTCCTTTGGAATGGCATTGGCGGCGATTGTACCATAGATGGGGGATGTGTCGTGTGCTCGGGCCGCAGGGCCTTTTGCTTCTTTGAAAGCATTCCTGAATGCAGGCCAGCTTGCTCAGGCCGCAG
>LJCR01003274.1 GCA_001399705.1 Kouleothrix aurantiaca | reverse complement strand
CAGTGAAGTATCCAGAGTATACCGAAAGAATAGCGAGTCGTCAAGCGGGAAAATTTGCCGGCGCAGGCTAGGGTAGCGGCGTCAGCTTTACTACCGAGATGGTGATTGCGCCTGCGGTGCGGCGCGACACTGCCGCACAGTCGGGCAGCTCGTAGGTGCGGAGAAATCGCTCCCAGTGGCCCCAGTAGGCCCAGTTCGTTTCCAGGTGCCAGAGGTAGGTCGCATCGAGCGGGTAGCCCATCTCGGGGTCGTAGTGCGCCTCGATCGCGTAGCGAATATGGCACACACAGGTCACGGGCGATGGGTAGCAGCCACTATCCTGCTGCCGCATGCTTGCTACCCAGGTAAACAGGTTCGCGACCGTCCAGCTCGGCACGCGCACGCACTGATTCTGCCGCACCGCCACAATTCGCTCGGCATCGATCTCGAGATCCTGCTGGCACGCGCCGGCGCCGGTGGTCTCGCGCACCACCAGGCGGTAGTGTGCGAGCGCGCGGGCATTCCAGCGCGCCCGCGCCGCCGCCAGCGCTGTATCGCCGGCGCGACGCATTCCCAGCGCGCCCAGGCCCGCGCAGTCGAGCAGCACGCCCACGACCAGCCCGGCCAGAATTACCCACACCGCGCGTCGCTGCATTGGCCTGCCTCATGCGTATG
>LJCR01003276.1 GCA_001399705.1 Kouleothrix aurantiaca | reverse complement strand
CTTTACCAGCGCCTCGGCAACCGCGCGCTCGAAGCCGACAGCGTAACACTGGCGGGCAGCATGCAGATCAATCAGGGGAAGGTGCAGGCGGGTTTGGGGCAGGCGCGCGCGGCATATGCGCTCAACCAGGCGATTGGCAATGTGTGGGGCATGGCCTCAAGCGCGATGACGCTGGCTGGCGGGCTCTGCGATGCCGGCCATTTGGGCGAAGCGCTGGCAAGCGCGGCCGAGGCGGTGCAGCTTGTGCGCGAGCGCCCGCTCACCATGCTGCAGATCCTGACTCTGGGCGTGCTTGGCGCCACCCAGCGCGCCACCTTGCAGCTCGAAGCTGCGCGGGCCACGCACGAAGAAGCCTGGGCGCTGGTGGTGCCCACCGGCGCGCGCCTGCTGATCGACATGATCGCCGCCGAGCTGTGCGCCGATTGCGTATTTGCCGGCGACATGCCCGCCGCCGCCGGGTATGCGCGCGCCGGGCTCGACGTGCGCGACTATATTTTCACGCTGTATATGGGGCGGGCGCAGTGGCAGCAGACCGCCGCGCTCGTGTGGGCCGGTGAGGCCGAGCGCGCTCGCGATGATCTCCAGCAGTTCGCAGAACGCATCGGCGAGCAGCCACGCTACCAGCTCGGTTTCTGGTGCGCACAGGCCGAGCTG
>LJCR01003271.1 GCA_001399705.1 Kouleothrix aurantiaca | reverse complement strand
GAACCAAGAACCGCACAGGGGTTTAGGGTCTGGGGTTTTGGGATTGAGCCTTCAAACTTGCAACCTGCAACATTCAACCTGCAACCCTCTCTCCGTGTCTCTGTGCGTTCGTGGTAAAAAGTCGTCCGTCGGCGGCCCACAATTGGCTCCCTCAATGTAGCCAGGATTGGCCCTTGTGTCAAACCAATTTTGCGGTAGGCTAGACACAACAAGACCAGCGACCGCGCTCGGATGCGCTGACCGCTGGCCCTGCTGGTACTGCGTTGAACCTGGCGACGCGGCTATTTTTCCAAACCGCGCCCGGTTTTATGCTGAAGCTCGTCGATCCGTTTCGAGGCTTCGGCCTTGGTGAGGGTTTCGTCAAACGCCTCGCCAGCCTCGTCGGAAAGCGTTTTGAGGTACGAACGCTGCGCGCCGGTCATCGGCTCGTCGCCGGTGGTCCACTCGTCGGGGTCTTTGACGGTGTTGCCCTGCTCGTAAGCCTCGGCCTCGGTCGCCGGCGCGGTGCGCTTGGTCGTATCCTGTTCGCGTTTTGTCTCTGACATCTCAATCCTCTCTTTCGTCGTCGAATACTTGTTCTACTGCACGATGAGTGCCACCGCCAGGAGAACCTATGACAAGCTACGCAAAAACCCCGCGCAATCAGGTGAAACG
>LJCR01003272.1 GCA_001399705.1 Kouleothrix aurantiaca | reverse complement strand
GGCCGCGTGCGCATCCGGCCTCTCTGATGCGTCGAGTGCCGTAGGCAGCGCCGCGGCCTGCGCGTCCGCAAGCATGGGCTGCTCCTGCTCCAGCACGGGCAGTATGTCGCCAAAAGATGCAAAGTCAAAGCCGCCAATCTCGCCCAGAGCCGGGGACAGCTCGCCACTCGGCGCATCCGGCTGCGGCAGTGTGTCAGACGCGACAGGTGTGTGCTCGCCAGCCCAAAGCTGGGACTCATCGCTCGCCACGACCTCAGAGGCCGCATCCAGTGGCGGGAAAGTATCAGCCGTGGTAGACGCCTGATCGCCAGTCCAGAGCTGGGGCTCGTCAGTTGCCGCGATCGTGGCATCGACCGGCGGCAGCGCAAACTCCGGCCCGTCGAATAACGGCACGGTGGTGAGATCGAGGTCGCCCTGGGTCAGCGCCAGCGTCAGGTCGTCCGTGATGAGATCGGCCTCGTCGTCAGGCTGGGCGGTGAGGGCAAGCTCCGGCGCAGCGGGCGCGAGATCCGCGGCCGACATATCCACGCCGGGCTGTGCGGTAAAGGCAAGCTCCGGTGTGACGGTCGCGATATCCGCGGCCGGCATATCCTCGCCAGAGCGCTCAGACGGCTCGTCAGCCGCCGCCGCCTCGTCATTCGGAGCGCCTGCGCC
>LJCR01003279.1 GCA_001399705.1 Kouleothrix aurantiaca | reverse complement strand
ATCGGGGAAGCGCGCAATGAAATCGTGCGCCTGCGCAAGTTTCGCCGCCGCAATCACCTCGTCGTCGCTGGCGTCGGGCCGGCCATAGCGGATGTTGTCGCGGATGCTGCCGGTGAACAGAATGCTTTCCTGCAGCGCAATGCCGACCGCGCCGCGCAGCGCGCTTTCGCCCAACTCGCGCACGTCGACACCATCGAGCGTGACGCGCCCGCCGGTCACGTCGTAGAAGCGCGGGATGAGGTTGACCAGCGTGGATTTGCCCGCGCCGGTTGCGCCCAGCAGTGCAACCGTCTGCCCCGGCTCGGCCACAAAGCTGACGTTTTTCAGCACCGGGTCGCGCCCGTCGCGGTCGTAGCTGAACGACACATTCTCGAAGGCGAGGCGATTGCCGGCGCGCGCGGGCTGCGGCGCGGCGGGCTCGGGGATTTCCGGCATGGCGTTCATCAGCTCGGAGATGCGCTCGGCGGAGGCTTGCGCGCGCGCAAAGCGCACCACCAGCATGCTGATCATCATCAGCGACATCAGCGTCTGCGTGAGGTAGTTGATGAACGCAATCAGCTCGCCAACTTCGAGGCCGGTATTGATCACGCTTCGGCCGCCCCACCACAGCGCCGCGACCAGTCCGGCGTTCATCGCCAGCATCATAAACGGCAT
>LJCR01003273.1 GCA_001399705.1 Kouleothrix aurantiaca | reverse complement strand
GGTCGCAACCGTCGGCCCCACGCTGCAGGTCGAACTAATCTCGCGCAACACCGACACCACCCCCTACACCGTCGGCGGCGCGCTGCATACCTACTTTCAGGTTGGCGACTCCAGCCGCGTGGCGATTCGCGGCCTCGAAGGCACCGAGTATATCGACAAAGTCGACGGCGGCGCGCGCAAACGCCAGGACGGCCCGGTCACGTTTGCGGGCGAAGTCGACCGTATCTACCTCGACACCACCGCCGACTGCCTGATCGACGACCCGGCGCTCGGGCGCACAGTTCGCGTTGGCAAGGCCAACAGCCGCACCACCGTGGTGTGGAACCCGTGGATCGAAAAAGCCCGCGCCATGCCCGACGCCGAGGACGACGACTACCGCGACTTCGTATGTGTCGAAACCGTCAACGCGCAGGACGATGTGTTCGAGCTGCAGCCCGGCGACACGCACACGCTGAGCCTGACGATTGGCCTCCAATAAGCGTAGAACGCAGAGCGTAGAGCGCGCGACATCCTTATCTTTCGCTTGTGTGCAGTTTCCGCGCGTGGCGCGGAAACTGCACACAACATGATCGTTCGTACCTTGCTGCCGCAGGCTATAGAATCGAGGACCCTATGAGCGATCTTCGCGCGATTGCGCGCCGCGTGATGCAGGAA